>JBAZWP010000008.1:0-25184 GCA_041660345.1 Minisyncoccota bacterium | reverse complement strand
GAAGCAAGTCGGTGTGCCAAAGATTATCGTTTTCTTAAACAAGTGCGACATGGTTGATGATAAAGATATGATTGACCTAGTCGAAGAAGAAATCCGTGAATTGCTTACAAAACAAGGCTTTGATGGCGCAAATGCTCCAGTTATCCGTGGCTCCGCTCTTAAGGGTCTTGAAGCAAAGTCGCTTGATGATGAATGGGCAAAGAAAATTCTTGAATTGGTAAATGCTCTTGATACTTATATCCCAGTTCCCGAGAGAGACGTTACCAAGCCATTCTTGATGCCTGTTGAAGACATCTTCTCAATCGAAGGCCGTGGAACAGTCGTTACAGGTAAGATTGAAAGAGGAGTAGTGAAGGTTGGTGAAGACGTTGAAATCGTCGGAATCAAGCCTACTCAAAAGACAACTGTTACTGGTATTGAAATGTTCAACAAGAATCTTCAAGAAGGTATGGCTGGAGACAACGCTGGTATCCTTCTCCGAGGTCTTAAGAAAGAAGATATCACTCGTGGTCAGGTGCTTTCAAAGCCAGGCACTGTTACTCCACACGATAATTTCACTTGTGAAATTTACGTTTTGAAGAAAGAAGAAGGTGGTCGCCACACTCCATTCTTCAAGGGTTACAAGCCTCAGTTCTACATCCGAACTACTGACGTGACTGGAGATGTCACCCTAGCCGATGGGATAGAAATGGTTATGCCAGGTGATACAGCCAAACTTACTGTTAAATTAGTTACCCCTGTTGCCCTTGAGGAACAACAGAAGTTCGCTATCCGAGAAGGAGGCAAGACGGTGGGTGCCGGAGTTGTAACGAAAATCCTTGGTTAATTAGTTCACATTAAATTAGTTCTATGACAACAGATACAGAGACAAAAACAAAGAAGAAAGCATCTCCTCTCAAAAGACCTAAAAAGTCTTCCACCCCTAAAAAGGACAAGGCAGATGCTCAAGTCATACTTCGTATTCGAGTTCGTGCTTACGAGAGCAAGATCTTGGATGCGTCAGTAAAACAAATCATCGACACGGCGCTTCGCTATGATGCGACTATCGTCGGACCTGTACCGTTGCCAACTGAAATCAAGAAATACACGGTCAATCGTGCTGCTTTCATCTACAAAAATACACGAGAACAATTTGAGATTAGAGTTCACAAGAGATTGATCGATATTATCAACCCTGGTGCTAAAACCATCGAGTCACTTACTAATTTATCTCTTCCTTCTGGAGTAGATATTGATGTAAAAATGCTTTAAGAGTTATTAAATAGCTTACACACAGCTTTATGAAATTTATATTGGGGAAAAAAGAGAATATGACCGAATACTTTTCCGAAGAGGGAGTAGTTTTCCCAGTGACTGTTGTTTCGGCAGGTCCAATGACCGTAACTCGCATCTTCGAGAAATCTAAAGATGGTTACAACTCGGTTCAGGTAGGCTACGGAACACAGAAAAAAGAAAGAATAAACAAAGCGCAAATTGGCCAGATGAAAGGAGGTCTGTACAAAACTTTGAAGGAATTTCGCTTGAAACCTTCTGATAAAACTGAGGTTAAAGAAGGAGATGTCATTGATGTGTCCATCTTTCAGCCTGGTGACAAACTTCAAGTCAGTAGTATCTCCAAGGGTAAAGGTTTCCAAGGTGTTGTGAAAAGACACGGTTTCCACGGTGGTCCTCGAACTCATGGACAGAAACATTCTGAAAGAGAACCAGGTTCTATCGGTGGAGGTCTCCGTACTCACGTTCCGAAGGGGATGAGAATGGCTGGACGCATGGGCTCGGACAGAATAACTCAGAAAAATTTGCAAGTTGTTTTTGTCGATGCCACAAATAATTTGATTTTAATCAAAGGTGCTATCACAGGCAAAAAAGGCACTCTGGTTGAAATGGTCAGTAGATAATAAATAATATGGAAGCAAAGATATACAACCAAAAAGGAACTGAAGCAGGAAAGATGGAACTTCCAGCAAAGGTTTTCGGTGCGCCTTGGAGAGCTGACCTCGTCCACCAAGTAGTGGAGGGTATGCGTTCCAACAAGCGTGCTGGTACAGCTGATACCAAAGACCGCGGAGAAGTTCGTGGTGGAGGTAAGAAGCCCTGGAAGCAGAAGGGAACAGGACGCGCTCGTCACGGTTCTTCTCGCAGTCCTATCTGGGTTGGTGGAGGTGTGACTCATGGTCCACTTGCTGAGAAGAATTACAAGAGAAAGATTTCTAAAAAGATGCGTGCTCAAGCTCTTTTCTCCGTACTTTCTAAAAAGTTTAAAGATAATGAAATTATTTTCGTTGATTCACTCGCAATGTCCAAGATGAATACCAAAGATGCAGTGAAAGTCGTGGCAAGTATTGCCAAGGCAACTGGCTGGAAGACCATCACAACTTCCAAGAAGCCACGATTACTAACAGCCATCTTTGACCGCAATGAAAATACTGAAAAGAGTTTCCGCAATATTCCTTCGCTTGAAATAGTATTTTTGAAAAATTTGAACCCATTAGATGTTTTGAATTATCAGTATCTTTTGATAGATAAGGCAGATGAGAGTGTGAAGTTCTTATCTAGCCGTGGATAAATATATGAAAAAGTCATTACTTAAAAATCCAAGAGTTACTGAAAAAGCATCATCTGTGCTCGAACACAATGTTTACACTTTTGATATTGCGGATTCTGCCAACAAGACTGAAATCAAGAAGGCTATTTTCGCTCTCTACAAAGTAAAGCCCGTCCGAGTAAACATTCTCGCTATCCCTCGCAAGCAAATCCTCGCTCGTGGCAAGGAAGGCATGAAGGGTGGTGGCAGAAAAGCTTATGTGTATTTAAAAAAGGAAGATAAAATAGATTTTATATAATTTTATGAAGACCTATAAACCTACAAGTAAATCAAGACGACAAATGTCCAACGTGACATACCGAGGAGTGCTGACCAAGACCGAGCCCACCAAGTCACTCACGTATGGCTTCCGTCGTGCTGTCGGGCGCAACAGTCAAGGACGCATCACCACTCGCCACAAAGGTGCAGGACACAAGAGACTTTTCCGCGATGTGGACTTTCTTTATGATAAGAAGAACATCCCTGCGAAGATAACCAGTGTTGAATACGATCCAAATCGTAGCGCTTTCATCGGCCTTGCTGTCTATAGAGACGGAGAGAAGAGATATGTGGTTTTACCACAATCCGTGAAAGCTGGTAGTACATTTCTAGTTTCCGAGAATGCTCCGCTCACTCCTGGCAACAGACTTCCTTTAAAAAATATTCCAGTTGGAACATTTGTTTACAATGTAGAAATCAAGCCCAAGGGCGGTGCGAAGGTTGGCCGTTCGGCCGGCATCTTCGCTCAAGTAGTCGCTAATGCGGACGGGTACACCAACTTGAAAATGCCTTCAACTGAAGTTCGAAAGATTAATGAAGAATGTTGGGCATGTGTTGGTGCAGTTTCAAACGAAGAACATCATTTAGAAAATTATGGTAAAGCAGGACGCAGTCGCTGGAAGGGTATTCGCCCAACAGTTCGCGGTACAGCTATGAACCCAGTCGACCACCCATACGGTGGAGGTGAAGGTAGACAGGGAAGAGGCACCAAGCGTCCGAAGACTATGTGGGGTAAGGTGACTGGAGGCAGAAAGACCAGAACTCCTAAAAAATACTCGAATATATTTATCGTTTCTCGAAGGAAAACTGGCAAGAATAAGTAAAATAAATAGTAAAAAGCCCTTGTAACATAAGGGCTTTTTACTTGACTTTTTGGTATTTGTGTGATAAGTTTAGTATGTTCGCTTATCTTCTATCTCGATTTCATAGCGAACAGAGCGAAGCGGGGGTAGTTCTTTATGGGTATTGTGGATTCGCTTTTCCGACGAGTCGCAATGTTCACCCAGAGTTCGGGGACGCCATGGGGCCAGGCCATGTGTGTAAATCTCTCAAAGCCCTACTCGAGCGGGGGAGAGATCGTTAATCCCGGCTATACCACCCTTTCTGGGTGGGAACAAGTTGAGCCGTCTGACGATGGCAGCCATGTGTAGTTAACAGGCTCGAGGATCGGGGAGGGTTCGGGTGTGCATGTTGCACCCGGCCCTCTTTCTCGCTTTGTTTGATTTTTGTAGTTTTTTGGCATAGAGTAATTATAGGGAAGTACGGCAGCCACATCTAACTCACAAAAAACCAATGGCTGGCGAAGAACAGCAGGAAGAAGTACCACTAGAAGTTTGGGTTAGCAAGGTTCGCGTTCGTCTGAGCGAACCCGTAGAGGGTATTCGACCCCATCTCGTCCGTGTGATTGACGAGTCGGGGGTTCCTCGCCCTCTCAGACGACAAGTGATCGAGGCGCTCAAACGACCGCCCCAATCATGACCCCCTCATCACGAGGGCCCGGCGCATTGCGCTGGGCCCTCGGTTTCGTTTATTTGACATTTTAGCCATATTTGCTAATATGAAACCAAGCTCGATTCGAGCTTTTTATTTGCTATTTTATGACCAGATCAATCAAAAAAGGAATGAATGTGGACGAGAGACTCTTGAAAAAGATTGAAGGCAAGAACCCTCTCGAGACCCCAATGATAAAGACATGGAAAAGAGCATGTCAGATAGCCCCAGAAATGCTCGGGTTCACTTTTGGCGTTTACAACGGCAAGACACACGTAGAAGTTCTAGTCACAGAAGACATGGTAGGTCACAGACTCGGTGAATTTTCTCCAACCAAGAAATTCATTAAACACGGAGGTAAGATGCAGAAGGAATTAGAGCAGAAAAAGAAGGAAGCGGAGATTGCTGCTGCTCAAGGAGCTAAAGCTGCTACCACCGAAGCAAAAAAATAATTTAAATATATGAAAGCTTTTCTTAAAAATTATAGACAGTCCCCACGAAAAGTTCGCCTCGTTGCGAGTCTTTTGAAAGGTAAGCCGGTTACGGAAGCGATAGTGGAACTAGATTTCCTAGCGAAGCGTTCTGGCTTTCCAATTTCTAAACTTTTACTTTCAGCTGTCGCTAATGCGAAGCAGATGGGAGTTGAAAAAGAAAATTTGATGATTAAAGAGTTGAGAGTTGATAAAGGAATCACGATGAAGAGAATGATGCCTGCAGCCATGGGTTCAGGGCATCCGATTAATAAAAGAACCAGTCATGTCACTTTAGTCTTAGCGCCGAAAGCTGAGAAGAAAGCTAAAAAGACAAAAAAAGTTACCAAAGCTAAAAAATAATTAAAAAAATGAGTAAAATAGTCCACCCATATGCACATAGATTGATAATGCTCCGAGACTGGAAGTCTCGTTGGTTCGCTGATCCTAAGAAGTACAACGACTTCCTAAAGGGTGATGTTTTGATTCGTGAATATTTAGAAAAGAAACTTCGTGGGATGTATATTTCTTCGATTGAAATCGAGAGAAACCAGAAGATGACTCGTTTCATCATCAAGACTTCACGACCAGGTCTAATCATCGGCAGAAATGGCGAAGGGGCTACCAAGCTGAAAGCCGATATCTTGAAAAAGATGGAGAAGCTAAAGCTTGCCAAGCCAGAAGACTTCAAGTTGGAAATCGTAGAAATAACAAACCCAGAAGCTGACGCAGCTATTGTCGCCTATATGATTGCCGAAGGATTAGAGAAGAGAATGCCTTACCGCCGAGTCATCAAGCAAGTACTGGAGAAGGTGATGTCTGCTCGTGGAGTGGAAGGAGCCCGCATAGTATTAGGTGGGCGATTAGGTGGTGCTGAAATCGCTCGTACGGAAGAGCTTAAGCGTGGATCTATCCCGCTTCAGACTTTCCGCGCGGACATTGATTTCAAGCGCGAAAGAGCAACTCTTTCCTATGGAGTTATCGGCATTAAAGTTTGGATTTACCGAGGTAAAATTTTCGCTGAAAAGGCCAAGAAAACAGAAAATAAATAATTTTTAAATATATGTTATTACCGAAAAAAGTAAAATTTAGAAAGTGGCAAACAGGCAGAACTAACTTGAAGAAAGTTACTCCTGATACTCGTGGGATTAAACTAGCCTTCGGTTCTTTCGGTTTGAAATCAGAAACTCAAGCTCGCATCCGCTCTAACCAAATCGAATCTGCCCGTAAAGCAATGTCTCGTTCTCTGACTAAAGCTGGTAAATACTGGATAAGAAT
This sequence comes from Minisyncoccota bacterium, assembly GCA_041660345.1. Lineage (GTDB taxonomy): Bacteria > Patescibacteriota > Minisyncoccia > Phycocordibacterales > UBA9973 > UBA9973. Next base: position 19,085 of record JBAZWP010000008.1, on the reverse strand, counting down.
TTTCCCAGACCGACCATATACTGCGAAGCCCGCAGAGATGGGAATGGGTAAGGGTAAAGGAGATCCACAAGGATATTGTTTCGATGTTTTGCCAGGACGCATTATTTTCGAAGTTGATGGAGTTGATGAGGCTATCGCCCGTGAAGCACTTCGTAAAGCTGGCACCAAGCTTCCAATCAAGTCCCGAGTAATTTCCAGAGTTCGCAAAGCATAATTATATGGCCAAGAAAGAAAAAAACAATTTCAAAGGAATGAAGAAAAACGAGCTCAATCGCGAGCTTGAGACCTTGCGTGAATCTTTGCGTTCAATGCGTTTCAAGGCTGAAGGTTCCAAGTCCAAGAATGTGAAGGAAGTAGCAACTTTGAAAAAGCAAATTGCTCGAGTTTTAACCGAAATGAATAAAAATAATAAATAATATTTATGGCTAAGAAAATAAACAAAGAAATAAAGAAAGACACAAATACAGGTAAGGGGCTCAAGCTCGTCGGAGTTGTCGTATCGGACAAGATGGACAAGACAGTTGTTGTGACTGTGTCACGTTTCGTTGAACACCTTAAATATGGCAAATTCTACAAAGTTAGCAAGAAGTACAAGGCACACGATGAAGATAACAAATTTAAAGTCGGAGATAAGGTAGAGATAGTTTCCACTCGACCTATATCAAAAGACAAGAATTTCAAAGTATTAGGAATAGTAAAATAATTTTATGATTCAACCAGAAACTTTAGTAAAAATAACAGACAATGCCGGAGGCACCGTAGGTAAGGTGTTCAAGGTTTTGGGTAGTGCTCACAAGAGATACGCAACCCTAGGAGAATTAGTCATCATCTCTGTCAAAATCGCGAGCCCTCGAAAGGCCGTGAAGAAGAAAGACGTGCATCAAGCAGTCGTCGTCCGAACCCGCAACGCTTACCGCCGAAAGGACGGTTCCTATATTCGCTTCGATGACAATGCCGTCGTAATCCTCGAAAAGGGCAAGAAGGATCCCAAGGCAGGACGTATTTTCGGTCCGATTCCTCGCGAGTTGGCTGAAAAAGGTTTCCAGAAAATCATTTCTTTAGCTCAAGAGGTTATATAAGAATTTAAACAAAACATATGAAATTAAAAAAGGGAGACAATGTAATAGTAATAACTGGTAAAGACAAGGGGAAGAAGAGTAAAATTCTTCGTGTTTTAGCTAAGGAAAATAAAGTTATCGTTGAAGGAATCAATATGATGAAAAAGCATCAGCGCCCACGACGTTCTGGAGAGAAGGGCAGTATGATGGATATCGCTATGCCTCTCAATGCTTCTAATGTTATGATAATCGACCCTAAAACCAACACTGGCTCCCGCATCGGTATGAAAATTGTTGGTGGTAAGAAGGTCAGAATTGCGCGAAAGAGTAATCAAGAGATTTAATTTAAAAAGATATGAAACACTTAACTGTAAAAGACAAAGAAATAGCCGCTTATGAAAAAATGAAAACTGATTTTCATTATAAAAACATCATGGCTGCTCCGAAGCTCCAGAAAGTAGTTTTCAACGTTGGCACTGGTACTGCAATGAAGAAGGACAAGAACAAGAATGAAGCCATCTCTGACCGCTTGAAGAAAATAACTGGACAGAAGCCAGCTCTACGTGGAGCGAAGCAATCAATCTCTTCTTTCAAAATCCGCCAAGGTGACCCTGTCGGCGTAGTTGTTACACTACACGGCAAGAGAATGTATGCTTTCTTAGAAAAGCTTATCAACGTAGCGCTTCCTCGAACTAAAGACTTCCGTGGGATCAACCGCACGGCCGTCGATAGTATCGGCAACATAACTATTGGTATTAAAGAACACACCATCTTCCCAGAAACTGCTGATGAAGATATCCGAGACGTCTTCGGTCTATCTATCACCATCGTTTCTTCAGCCAAAAATAAAAAAGAAGGCACTGCCTTTTTCGAACTCCTAGGTATTCCTTTCAAAAAAGAAGAAGAAAAGAAAAAATAAATTTCTATAGAAAGTCCCCGAAAGGGGATTTTTTATTTGCCTAAAACGAAAACAGCCCCCGAAAGTGAAACTTCTGGGGTCTGCGTGGCGTTGTGCCGATTGACGCGCCGCCCACCGAGATGTGTGGGCGGATAGATTATGAAGAACTTCAGGCGACTACTGCATGGTAGTGCTGGTAGCGCACCATCGTGTGATGCCGATGGTACTCGCGCAGGAGCTCCTCGAAGTGTTCGAGGAGGGGGCTTATGTCGTTGAACCCCTGCTTCGCGAAGGTGTCGTACCGAGTGGTGGTGAAGCTTCCACCCGGGAACACTTGCAATCCGAGAACTCGGTCTCCGTGCTCATCATGCACGGAGAAGTCATACAGGCCTCTGCCCTGCACGACTTCGTGAAGAGCCAACTGCTCCCTGTTTCTCGAGTTGAGCTCATCCAGGAGGTGCTCCACGAACCTGCGTACTTGGTCTTCGGGGGACATCCGGAAGAGGTCCCGCACATCCGTCTGCCACATCCGGAGGTGCTTCAGGATTTCTCGCGTCCCGAGCAGGAAAAACAGAAGAGGGATGAGCCATGGCCAGTTATCACGCATCTTGTTCCCCCTTTTTGGCAGGCGGGGGAGCGGACGGGCCACCATCCGCTTCGTGGTGCTTCTGCTCCGTGAGCAGAACAACTCCAACAGCTACGGAGAGAACTGCGACCGCGCCGATGACTTCTGCAGGGTTCAACACGTTTTCTCCTTTCCTAGATAGTTGGAGAGGAATTTCTCCGCCAGGTCAATTAGCTCCTTGATCGACTCTTCGCTGGTGCTCGGGTAGTGGATTTCATGACCCCCCATGTTGATGAACATTGCGGGGTTGTCACTCGGGGAGATGCTAATCACCATGAACCATTCGCCGTTTTTGTCGTTGCCATCGATGACATCGACAACCCCCAACATGACGTCGCTGTCCACCCAAATGTTTCTGCCTCGAGGAGACATCGCCTTCATGCGGTTGGCGATACGGCCAGTGATGTTTTTCTGCTCCGTCCGCTGTCGTCTTCTGGTCTCGGCTCGCCTGGCGAACCACTTCAGAGTGGTCAGTAATCCGGGTCCTACAACATACACGAGGATCCAGACGACCAAAACCATTCCCACCAGCACTTCCCAAAACATGTCGCGCATAACTTTTCCTCATCGGGTTGACGGACCCTGATCCGCTATGTGTTCAGGTACACATAGGAAACCACATCCTCTTTCCTTATACTCCTATTTATTTAAATATCAAGCCCTATTTGACTTTTCCACCCAATCTGATAGTATATATGGCGTAAGGGGTAGAGCTTCAGTCAATCCATTTTTCTCCTTTAAACCTTTATTTTTAGAGGCTTAAAGAAAAAAAGTGAGATATTGTGAAGATCACCCTTCATTATTTTATATGGCAAAAGCATCAGTTTTAGCACGAAATAGAAAGAAACCAAAATTTTCTACTCGACAGAAAAATCGATGTTTTCGCTGTGGCCGCGGCAATGGCTTCATGAGAGATTTCGGAATTTGCCGTATTTGTTTTAGAGAATTAGCAAATGAAGGAATGCTTCCAGGTGTTCGCAAATCAAGTTGGTAAATAAATTTTATGGATTCAATCGCAAACATGATAATAATGTTGAAGAATGCTAGCCTTGCTCACAAGGAGACTGTCGCTGTTCCTCATTCGAAAATGAAATCAGCAATTGCTGAATGCTTGAAAAAGGAGGGATACATTACAGATTTTAGTAAGAAGGTTAAGAAAGGTGCCCCAATCCTAGAAATGACTTTATCTTACGTAGACAAGAAGCCCAAAATCACTGAAGTTGAGAGAGTTTCCAAGCAATCTCGTCGTGTCTACTTCGGAGTTAAGGAAATTCATTCGGTTCGTAGTGGCTCTGGTATCTTGGTGTTGTCCACCCCGAAGGGAATTTTATCAGGCAAACAAGCTCGTAAAGAGCAAGTGGGGGGAGAAGCTTTATTTAAACTTTGGTAAAAATATATGAGTAGAATAGGAAAACAAGAAATTTTAATACCGAAGGGAGTAACTGTCACTAAAGATAGTGGAGTTGTTACCGTATCTGGACCAAAAGGAAAAATTTCTAAAATTTTCAGAGATGATATAACCATAACCATTGGTGCTGAAAATATAGTTTTAAATATAAAGAGAAATGATAAATTTTCTAAAGCTCTTTGGGGTACTTATGCTTCTCATCTTAAAAATATGATAAAAGGTGTAGAGACTCCATATCAAAAGAAATTAATCCTAGAAGGTGTCGGTTTCAAGTCAGAAGTCAAAGGCAAGGAATTCAATTTCGCTTTAGGATTTTCTCATCCTGTCATCGTTCCGATTCCAGAAGGCATCACTGCTACGAGTGAGAAGAACAATATCACCATCACTGGTATTGATAAAGAATTGGTAGGCTCTTTCACTGCGATGATTCGTGCTCTCAAGAAACCAGAACCATATAAGGGTAAGGGTATGCGTTATGAGAACGAAGTCATTAGACGCAAACAAGGCAAGAAGACTGCTTAATTTTAAATAAATAATGAAAAAGAATACCGACAAAAGAATAAGATTAAAGGCGAAGATTAGAGCGAAGATCTCTGGTAGTAAGGAGCGTCCACGACTTTCTGTCTTTCGATCTAACAAATTTATCTATGCTCAAGTTATCGATGATACGACTGGCAAGACCTTGGCTCAAGCAAGTGATGTAAAGATAACGAAAGGCACCAAGACCGAGAGAGCGAAATTAGTAGGCAAGGCCATTGCTGAAGTATGCTTGAAGAGCAAAATTAACAAGGTTGTTTTTGACCGAAATGGTTTCAAATATACAGGCCGAATGAAATTAGTAGCAGATGAAGCTCGAGCCGGAGGACTTAACTTTTAATTATTTATATGGATAAACCAAACGAAAAAACAAATGACAGAAGAGGGGGAGGTCGCCGACCAGGATCTTTCGTCCGACCTAAGCCTGAATTCGATCAGAAGATTTTAGACATTCGTCGTGTGACTCGTGTGGTCGCAGGTGGACGAAGATTTTCTTTCTCTGTAGCCCTCATTGCTGGTGATCGTAAGGGTTCCATCGGTCTTGGCTTGGGTAAAGCAGGGGACACTTCACTTGCTATCAACAAAGCTCTTCGTAATGCTAAGAAGAATATGGTCAGACTAAAGCTTACAAAGACGATGTCTCTTCCTTATGAAGTTAAGGCGAATTTTGCTAATGCCGAAGTTATGATTATACCCAACAAGGGACGCGGTCTAGTGGCTGGTTCCGTACTTCGTGATATTGCTAAGCTAGCTGGGATTAAAGATATCACTGGCAAGATTCTTTCTGGTAGTAAAAATAAGTTAAACAATGCCAAAGCGGTTATGACCGCCCTTTCAGAAATTTCTTCTAAACATTCTCGACCAGTTGTAGAAACTGTCGTCTTGGGTGGTGAAGAGAAAGTAGTAGCCCCAAAAGAATAATTTTATGCAAATACATAATTTAAAAAGAATACATAAGAATAAAAAAGACCGCATCGTCGGACGTGGAGGCAAGCATGCCAAGACTTCTGGCCGTGGAGGCAAGGGTCAGACAGCTCGTGCTGGTAACAAAAGACGCCCCGAGCTTCGAGATATCATCAAGAAGTTGCCCAAGAATCGTGGTTATCAATTCCAGTCTTTTCAGGTTAAGCCAGTGCCCATCTCTCTAGATAAGATTATGCAAGCTTACCCCAAGGGTGGAGCTGTTAATCCCGCAACTCTCCTAGCTCTCAAAGTTATCAAGAATAAAAAAGGTGTTTTGCCAGCGGTGAAGATATTGGGTGGTAAAAATGATTTTAATGTTAAAATAGAAGTAAGCCGATGTTTCGTTTCGGAATCCGTCCAAGCTAAAATCCTTAAAGCCGGAGGTGAGGTAAAATAATATATGCAAAATTTTTGGAATAAAATTAAACTAATTTGGACCGACAAAGTTCTGCGAAAGCGCGTCCTTTTTATTTTGTTTATTCTCGTTATCTTTCGCTTGCTTTCAAGTATACCGATTCCGGGTATTGATACATTAGAACTTAGTAGATTTCTAACCAATAACCAATTTTTTGGTATTTTAAATATTTTCTCTGGTGGCGGACTTTCCAACCTCTCCATCATCATGCTCGGTGTTGGACCATACATTACGAGTTCTATCATTATGCAGCTTTTGACCATCATGGTTCCAGCCTTGAAGCGTATCTACCATGAAGAAGGGGAGGCCGGCAAGAAAAAGTTTACTCAATATTCTAGACTACTCACTATCCCTCTAGCAGCTATCCAAGGTTTCAGTCTTTTAGCTATACTCGAGAATCAAAACATCTTGGTCAATTTGACTACTTTTGACCGTGTAGCCAATCTGGTTATTGTGGTCGCTGGAGCCATTTTCTTGATGTGGCTTGGAGAATTGATGTCTGAATTCGGTATTGGTAACGGTGTGTCACTTCTTATCTTTGCCGGTATCGTCGCTTCCTTGCCTTCCAAAGTTAGCCAAATGATTTTCACCTTCGATGCTTCTCAAATTCCGGTCCTTCTCCTATTCCTCGTAGCTGGTATCCTCATCATTGCTGGTGTAGTTCTGGTGACAGAGGCCGAAAGACCAATACCCATCACTTATGCGAAACAGGTGCGTGGTGCCAAGATGTATGGAGGTGGTTCAACCTATTTGCCCCTTCGCGTAAATCAGGCTGGAGTTATCCCTATAATCTTCGCTCTATCAATCTTACTTTTCCCTCAGATTATTGGGCAGTTTTTAGTTAATTCATCATATTCGGTGGTTAAGACTATTGGTACAGCATTGGCCTCCTTCTCTCAAACAAGTGTACTTTACTCAGTCTTGTATTTTATTTTAGTTTTCTTGTTTACTTATTTCTATACGGCTGTTACTTTCGACCCAGAAGAACTTTCGAAAAACTTACAGAAGAATGGGGCATTCATTCCAGGCGTTCGTCCTGGCGCCTCAACGGCTGAATACATCGGCAAAGTTCTAGGACGTATTACTTTACTCGGCGCTTCCTTCCTTGGCTTTATCGCCATCTTGCCGCTCCTCATGCAATTCATGACCGGAATCACCGCTATCGCTCTAGGAGGTACTACGATACTCATCGTGGTTTCTGTGGTGCTTGATTTGATTAAGAAGATAGACGCTCAAGTCTCAATGCGAGAATATTAATTTCTAATTTTTCTCTAGCTTTTCTCTTGCCAATTTTTATATTCTGCTACGATGATTGCCACAACCTGCTCGAGGTTGTTTTTGTTTGTATCGATTACTAAATCGAAATTATTTTTGTCTGTGTGGTCGACTTTATATAACTCCATATATCTTTTCTTTTCACTCTCTAATCTTTTAGTAATTTTTTCATATATTTCTTCCACACTAGCATGACCTTCGCTTTCTTGTCTTAATTTATTTGTTTTTAAATTGTTGGCAATTCTTTCTTTGGCTATTTCGGTCGGTAGGTCTAAATAAACTTTAAAAGATTCTGGTATCCAGTGAAAGGCTAGCCTGGAGTCGATAACTAAATTATTTCCTTCACCAGCTTTTCGTACCTCGTTGTCTATCTCTATATCGATATTTTCTTCTTTTTCAGCCAGAAGCGAGAGTTCATTTAAAGAGACACCTCTTTTGAGGGCAATATTTCTCATGAAATCTCCAGACGAAAAACGCTTGAAACCAAGTTCTTTCGCCACCTTATCTGCAGTGCTGGATTTGCCACTGCCCGGGAAACCATTTATGGTTATTATTTGTTTCTTCATTGTTTACATAATACAAGTTCTACCTTGATTATTCAAGCTAAATTTTGTATTGTTACTTATATGAATGCAGAAACTTTCGTATTTTTTGGAATAGTGGGTTCGGGCAAGGGGACACAGGTGAAGCTCCTTATGGACTTTTTGCAAAATAAGGACGGCAGAGAGTGTGTCTATGCTTATCCGGGTAATGAGTTTAGAAGGTTGACCGAGTCTAGTAGCTATACTGGCGAGTTGATTAAGGACTCCTTAAACAACGGGCACCTGCAGCCGGACTTTCTGACCAATTCTATCGTGGTGGATATTCTGATTTCCAATCTAAGTCCGGACAAGCACATCATCGCTGATGGTTATCCTCGCACGGTAGTCCAATCCGAGACCTTCGAATCCATGATGAACTTCTTCAAACGTGACAAAATAAAAATTATTTATATCGAACTTTCTAAAGGAGAGGCCCTTAAGAGAAATTTGTTACGAGGTCGTGCTGATGATACTGAAGAAGGTCTAGCCAAGAGATTTGATGAATATGTCAACAATGTTATTCCAGCGATGAACTATTTCAAAAGTAAATCTGGTTATGAACTGTATTCAATCAACGGCGAACAGAGCATCGAAGCCGTGCACCAAGATATTATTAAGGCTCTAGGATATTAATATGGAAGAAAAGATTATTATTTCACTCGGTGGGTCTCTTATCATACCTGAAGAGATCGATATAGATTTTTTGAAAAGTTTCAAAGACTTGATTCTTTCACATGTGGCTCAAGGTAAAAAGTTTGTGATTACCACTGGTGGTGGAAAAGTTTGTAGAAAATATCAGAACGCCGCTAAAGAACTTGCGAGTCCAGTAAACAAAGACTTGGATTGGATAGGTATTGCGGCTTTAAAATTAAATGCGGAGTTGGTTCGTGTTATTTTTGGTGAGCATGCTCATCATGAAGTTATCGCGGATCTCAATCATAATTTCTCTTTTGATAAACCAATTATTATTGGTTCGGCTTATGCACCAGGTGCAAGTTCAGACACCGATGCAGCTATAGGGGCCAGAACAATTGGAGCAAAAAAGATTATCAATCTTTCCAATACTGATTATGTTTATGATTCTGACCCCCGAACGAATCCCAATGCAAAAAAGATTGAGAAGATTTCTTGGGCTGATTATCGAAAAATTATACCCAAGGATTGGCACCCTGGCTCAAACTCACCTTTTGATCCTGTGGCTTCCGGGATAGCTGAAAAAGAAGGAATCCAAGTAATCATAATGAATGGCAAGCCGATAGATAACCTAGCTAAATGTCTAAACGGCGAGAGCTTCAATGGCACTGTAATTTCTTAATATGATTATAATAAAAACACCACAAGAGATAGAGATATTAAGAGAAGGTGGTAAGCACTTGGCCACCGTGCTTCATAAAGTGAAGGAGATGGTGGCTCCCGGTGTCTCAACACATGAGCTCGACAAATACGCGGAGAAATTAATTCGCGAGTATGGTGACGAGCCCGCTTTTTTAAATTACAAACCCGATGGTGCAGACACACCTTTCCCGGCCTCACTCTGCACTTCGGTGAATGAAGAGATAGTGCACGGCATACCAAGTAAAAATAAAATCCTCAAAGAAGGAGATATTATTTCAATTGACCTTGGGTTAAAGCATAAAGGACTTTTTACTGATATGGCTTTCACGGTGCCGGTTGGTGAGGTAAGTAATGGAAATAAAAAATTATTGAAAATAACCGAGCAGGCTCTAATGGTGGGCATCAATGCCATTAAACCAGGTGGTAGGGTTGGAGATATAGGTCACGCGATAGAAAGCTTCGTGCGACCCCACCGTTACGGCATTGTGGAAGTCCTAGCTGGTCATGGAGTAGGACGAGCCATTCACGAGGACCCATACATACCGAACTTCGGAGAGAAGGGCAAGGGTGCCAAATTAGTCCCTGGTATGGTAGTAGCTATTGAACCGATGTTAAATAATGGAACCAAGAATGTAGATTTGAAAGATGATGGTTATACATATGTCACCGCCGATGGCAAAAAGAGCGCTCACTTCGAACACACTGTTCTAATTACTAAAGACGGGGCTGAAATACTAACAACCATTTGATATACTATATACATGCAAGAGCCTTCCTTTAAGGAAATGCCTAAATTCAAAAATCCCGATGAGGAGTTGAATTTTTTGCGTGCGCATGTGGCGCAGAGGGAGCAAGAGTTAATGAGTGCTGGACACTTCGAACATGTACCTGGAGTAGCGGAAGATGTAATTTCTCAATATAAAAATTTATCTCCAACGGAAACCTTACATAAGGACAATATTGTTACTAAAAAAGAAACTGAAGCGATAGTATTAAAGCTGAAACCAGAGCCTCACGATGGAGTGATGGAAGAATTGTTGGGTTTGGTTATTACCAAGGGGATTAAGAATGCTCTCTCGATAGCCGAAGCGATGGACAATCCTCACGTTGACGACGATTTCCATCGACTTTTGGTTCAATTCTTGAAAACTGGACAAATGCCCAAAGATTTTAAAGAGGGCACACCGCTTTATAAGTCGCTAGATATGGCGCTTTTCGAGATAACCCTGCCTCCACCCCAAGATGAAGCAGACAAATCGAAAGGTTTCAAAGAATTTATCGGCGCGATGGAGCAATTCTACGCGGGCATGCAATCTATCGCCCCAGATAAAAATAATTCTAAAGAATATTATTTCACCCTCGAAATTGCATTGAGTAACAGCAGTGACGAAGTCGTCGTCTATGCTGCCATTCCCAACAAACATATTTCTCTTTTTGAAAAACAACTTTCAGCCTTCTACCGTGATTCGAAAGTTCGAGAAATAAACGATGATTATAATATTTTCAACGAGGGCGGTGCTTCGGTTGGGGCCTACGCATCTTTCACCGAGCGTCCGGTTATGCCGATTAAGACTTATGAAAACATTGACCATGACCCGATGAATACAATCCTCAATGTATTTTCGAAATTAAAAAAAGAAGGCGAGGGTGCCGCGATACAACTCGTAGTCGCTCCGGCGGGGAATAGATTTATTGAGCAATTCCACACCATCCTTGATGATGTTAAAGCTGGAACTTCAGTGAAACATGCAGCCGACAATTTCTATAAATTCAATCATGCCATATTGAAGGTTAGTAAGGATATAATTTTCGGTTATAAAAAAGAAGAAGAGAAGACAGACCAGAATATGAAAGGTAGGCGTGCCGTGGACGAAGGTGCGGCAGAAAAAATTGGTAATAAAGTTAAGAGTACCATCATGGCATCAAATATTCGGGTGATTGCTTCGGCCGAGAGCCATGAAAGAGCAGAAGCAATTTTGCAAGAGATAGAGTCTTCCTTCAATCAATTCACTGAGGCGGCTAGTAATGGATTTTTCTTTGAGAAATTGTCCGGCAGTAGTCTGAAGAAACTTTTCCATGATTTCTCTTTCCGTTCTTTTTCCAGTGACAAAATTTTGCCCATGAACTTGAAAGAGTTATCCTCGGTGTTTCATTTTCCCGTGGGAGTTTCTAGTCAGCCACAGTTAAAAGAAGCTAAATCCGGTATTGCTCCAGCTCCAGTTGAGATCGGGCAAGAGGGCATAATCCTTGGGGTGAATAGCTATCGGGGACGAGACACTGAGATACACCTCTCGAGGGAGGATAGAATGCGGCATTTCTATGTCATCGGGCAGACCGGTACGGGTAAGACCAATATTATGCTTAATATGATTACCCAGGACATCAAGAACGGTGATGGCTGTTGCTACATCGACCCACACGGCACCGACATCCAGACCATTCTTTCGCGCATCCCAAAGGAGAGAATGGATGATGTAATTTATTTCGACCCCGCGTACACTGCACGCCCAATGGGGCTCAATATGCTCGAATACGACCCTGCTTACCCAGAGCAGAAAACCTTCGTGGTGAACGAGATGATGGGTATTTTCAATAAACTTTTCGACATGAAGATAGGTGGTGGGGCGATGTTCGAGCAATATTTCAGGAATAGTGCCTTTCTGGTGATGGAAGATCCAGAATCCGGCTCGACTCTACTCGAGATTACTCGAGTTCTGGCTGATAAAGAATTCCGCGATATGAAATTAGCAAAATGCAAGAATCCGATCATTAAACAATTCTGGGTTTCTGCTGAACAAACAACCGGCGACCAATCTCTGGCAAACTTCGTCCCTTATATTTCTTCTAAATTCGATAATTTCATTAGCAATGACATTATGCGTCCAGTCGTCTTGCAACAAAATTCTGTTTTCAATTTCCGTAAGATAATGGATGAGAAGAAAATTCTCCTAGTTAATCTTTCGAAGGGCCGACTTGGTGACATCAATGCCAATTTGATAGGCCTCGTCTTAGTGGGGAAGATACAAATGGCTGCGCTCTCTCGAGTAGATATGTTCGGCAAGAGGATGGAGGACTTTTATCTCTACATCGATGAATTCCAGAACGTCACCACTGACTCCATCGCTTCGATTTTATCCGAAGCTCGAAAGTACAGACTTTCTCTCAACATTGCTCACCAATACATCAATCAGCTCGAAGATAAAATTAAAAATGCAGTTTTTGGCAACGTCGGTTCGATGGCAGTGTTCCGTGTGGGCACCGAAGATGCGACATTCTTAGAACCTAAATTTAAACCAATTTTCAATGCGCACGATATCACGAAATTGGACAACTACAATGCATATATCAACATGCTGGTGAATGGTCAACCCGTTAAACCTTTCAACTTGAAAACCCTTCCACCCGAGGCAGGTCGCCCCGAAATAGTCGATGCTTTGAAAGAGCTCTCTTATGTGAAATATGGCCGAGATCGCAAGGAAGTCGAAGCCGAAATTATGTCTCGCTATCGGTCAATGGAGTAATTTGAGTAATTCTTCCAAATCTGTTAAGATGCTTGTATTACTATATTAATTTAAATATTTATGACCCAAGAAAGAACACTTATTATTTTCAAGCCCGACGCAGTCCAGAGAGGTATTGTCGGAGAGATTTTGACTCGTTTTGAAAGAGCGGGGCTTAAAATAGTTGGTGCCAAGATGTTAAAACCCGACTACGACCATTATTTCAAACACTATGAAAACATCGGTAAGATGATTTCTCGTCGCGGACAAAAAACTTTTGATGTTACGCTAGATATGATGACTGCTGGACCAGTGATTGCTTTCGTTCTAGAAGGCATCGAAGCAGTTGCTATCGTACGCAAGATGGTTGGGACTACCGAACCGAAGTCTGCACTGCCTGGAACGGTGAGAGGAGACTACGCGCACATGAGTTTCGGTCACGCTGATGTTAATGATATAGGTGTGCCAAACATTTTACACGCTTCAGGTGACGCGAGTGAGGCGAAAGAAGAAATTGCTCATTGGTTTTCTGAAAATGAAATCTTCGAATACGAAACTGTCTACGAAAAATTCACTCAAACTAAGAAATCTCACAAAAAATAATTTTCTAAAATCCCCGAGAGGGGATTTTGTGTATAAACGATTATATGTCAATAAAAATTACTTATTTTGTTCACGGGACAACAATTGATAATGAAAAAGGAATTTCGTCTGGATGGTCTGATGCTGAACTTTCCGAACTAGGAATAAGACAATCACTAGAACTAAAAGATAAAATTAAAGATAAGAAATTTGATATTGTATTTTGTTCTGATTTGAAAAGAGCAATGAATTCGGCTCAGTTAACTTTTTCAGATAGTGTTTTAATTATTCCAGATTCTCGATTACGAGAATGTAACTACGGGGAATACAATGGGCAATCTTCGGGTATTGTTGAGCCTATGCAAGAAAAAATGACTAATAAAAAGTTTCCGGACGGAGAAAGCTATAGAGATGTAGAAAAACGGGTATTTAATTTTTTGGAATTTTTAAAAAAGAATTATAAAGAAAAAAATATAGGAATAGTTGCCCACAAAGGTCCACAGCTTGCACTTGACGTTTTGCTTAAAGACAAGACCTGGGAACAAGCATTTTCAGGAGATTGGCGTAAAATTAAGGCTTGGGAACCTGGTTGGGAATATCGATTAAATTAAATTAAATTTATGAAAAATAAAAAGCTTCTTATTATTTTTGGTCCTCCGGCAGTGGGGAAAACTACTGTTGGTAAGGTGATAGAGTCAAAATCTGATTTTAAACTTTTTCATAATCATATGGTTATGGATGGTATTATGCATTTATTTGGAGTTGGGACTAGCTCTGAAGATAAATTGAGCCGCATTATTCGAGAGAATGTTATAAAAGAAGCTGCAGAAGCTGACATGAATCTTATATTTACTTATGTTTGGAATTTTTCCCTAGAAAAAGGAAAGAGTAATATAGATTCTTATAAAAATATATATGAATCGGCTGGTGGTGAAGTAATTTTCGTAGAATTAATCGCCTCACTTTCTATTCGTACTGAGAGAGCAAGTAACCCCATGCGCAATACAGAAAAAAAATATGCACCCGATCGAGAAAAAGTTCTTGCCCTAGAAGGTACACACAACTTCACTAGTCCAAATCCTTTTTTCTATTCAAATTATACGAAAATAAATACTGACAATAAGACCCCAGAAGCCATTGCCGAAGAAATCCTACCTTTACTTCATTAAAATAATTTGTCAAACTTGTTTTTATTTTGAATTCGTGTTTTTTTTGAAATTTAATGTTGCTAGAATTTATGAAAGTTATATACTTTCAGTAGGGTTATTTCCGATTATTACCTAGAACACTAATTTATGGGAGCTTCGATCGGCTTAGACCTTGGTCTAGGACGTCTGGCACCCACTTAGCTTTTAAGCTATGGTAATATTTCCGAAATAGTCCTAAGAAGAACTCCGCACCGTGCGGATTTTTTCTTTACTGGAGGTTATTTACCATATATACTACTTAAATGGCTCACAAAAGACTCTTAATCCACATCATTATTCTCATGTTTTTGATAGTTCTTCTGGATAAGGGTGCGAATAAATTCTACTGGCAAAATTCCGTTTGGTATTTCGATATAATTATGCATTTCTTGGGTGGGGTCTGGGTGGGCTTCTTCTTTATTTACGTTTATTCTCCACTTCAACGAGTTACCAGACCTGTTTTAAAAGTTCTACTATCAGTATTTTTGATTGGAATTTCTTGGGAGATTTTTGAATTCGTGGTTAATAATGTTATCGGCCGTATTCCTTTCGATGCCGGGGACACCCTTTCTGACATATTCTGGGATTTGACTGGTGGCTTAATCGCTACTTTTTACTTTTTTAAATTCATTATGCCGAGCAGCGAAAATAAGATACAATAAGGACAATGTCTAAAAAAATTAAAATAACATTTTGTGGGGGAACGGGTTCGGTAACGGGGGCAAATTTTCTAGTCGAGTTAGAAGACAAAAAATTTTTAGTCGATTGTGGATTGACTCAAGGGATAAAGTTAGCCGACGACATGAACTGGGCGCCCTTCATCTATGATCCGAGTAGTATCGATATACTTTTCGTCACTCATGCCCATGTTGACCACCTGGGCCGAATACCGAAATTAATCAATGATGGCTTCCGTGGGAAAATTTATTCTACGCATCCCACTCGCGCCCTCGCGGGGCCGATGCTGGAGGATACCATGGGTATTCTTTCTAAAAATACGGAGTTCGATTTAAATAAAATTTACACCGAAGAAAATAACAAGCTAGCTTTGTCACGATGGGAAGGTTTCGGTTACCACGAGAAGATGCAGATTACTCCCGAACTGGAAGTTTATTTTTTGAATGCGGGGCACATCTTGGGTTCAGCGATGGTTCAGTTTAACTACAATGGTAAAAAAATTCTTTTTACTGGAGACCTGGGGAATTCACCATCACCCCTTCTACCCGATACAGAAATAGTGAGCGACATAGATTATTTGATTATGGAGAGTGTTTACGGAGATAGGAATCACGAATCTCGGAATGAAAGACAGAAATTCTTACAAGAAGCCATCCAGGAAAATTATGACCGGAAGGGGACACTCATTATACCCACCTTCTCGCTGGAACGCTCTCAAGAACTTCTCTTTGAATTAAATGATTTAGTTGAAAGAAAAGCTATACCGATTATGCCTATTTTCCTTGATTCACCACTCGCTATTCGCCTGACCGAGGTATTCAAACAATTCCAAGAATATTTCAATGAAACGGCTCAGAAGGCTTTATCGAAAGATAAACACTTATTCGATTTCCCAGGGTTACATTCCACCCTTCGTTCTGAAGAATCTAAATTAATTGGCCTGGTGCCCAATCCCAAGATTGTAATTGCCGGTAGTGGTATGTCTTCGGGCGGAAGAATTGTGCACCACGAGAGACACTATCTTCCTGATCCTAATAACACTCTTTTACTTACAGGGTACCAGTCAGTAGGCACGCCCGGACGTCTTATACAGGAAGGAGTGAAAATGGTCCGTATTTCTGGAGAATATGTGGCCGTGAAGGCGCATGTGGTGACAATTCTCGGCTACTCTGGGCACAAAGATTCCGATGGTTTGGTAAACTTCGTAGCTGACATGTCGGAGAAGTTGAAAAAAGTTTTCGTCGTGATGGGTGAGCCGAAGTCAGCCTTATTCTTGGTGCAGAAGTTGCGCGACAATCTAGGAGTGGATGCTTATGCACCAGAGCCAGAGGATAGTGTAATATTGGATTGTTAAAATTTTGATAAAATGTTTTTTTGAGCTATGATATCAACTATGGATAAAGTTTTTGCATCAGAATTTAATAAACACGGACATAATCAAATAAAAATTTGTGTCTCCGGTGCTGCTGAGACTGGTTTCTGTGGTGTAAATGCCATGGAAAAGACCAAAGAGCTAGGACGCGAGATTGCGAAGCAAGGTGCCGTCTTAGTTACTGGTGCAACGACCGGCTTTCCACTCTGGGCGGCGATGGGGGCGAAAGAAGCCGGAGGTATTTCTATTGGTTTCTCTCCCGCAGCCAACGAGCGCGAGCACGTCGATGTATATAAGTTGCCACTCGATTATATGGATTTAATAATTTACACCGGTTTCGGTTACCCCGGACGAGATTTACTTCTTACTCGTTCTGTCGATGGTGTTATCTGTGGTTGTGGCAGGATTGGAACCATACACGAATTCACTATTGCCTTCGAAGATGAAAAGGCTATCGGCATTTATGAGGGGCCCTGGGAGATGGGAAACGAATTGAAAGATATTTTAGCTAAGTCGCATCGTCCCAATGAAAAGATAGTTACTGGTACTGACCCCCAGAAGTTAGTAGCGGACTTGATAAATATTATTAAAAAAGAGAAAACTGTAGATACTCGAATTAAGAAGTAAACAAAAAATCCCCCAGATGGGGGATTTTTTGTTTACTTAACAGTTGCGGTCTTCTTTAAACTAGCGAGGATTTTCTCGAAAGTCTTAGGATTGTTTTCTGCCAAGTCGGCCAATATCTTTCTATCGAGTAGTATACCTTTCTTGTGTAGGGCATCGATGAGCTTAGAATAAGTCATACCGAGTTCTCGGGCACCAGCGTTGATTTTGATATTCCAGAGTTTTCTATTGTGTGACTTCTTGTCTTTACGGTGAGCAAAGGAGTATGCACCAGCATGAAGGAGGGCTTCCTTGGCCTGTCGTTCCTTGGTACTGCGACCATGTCGCATCCCTTTAGTTTGCTTTAATATACTTCTTCGTCTCTTTAATGCATGTACGCCCTTTTTTACTCTGGTCATTGTTTTTTAAATTATAAATATTAATTGAAAGGTAAGAGGTGACTCTTAGGCTTGTTCTTGATTACGAAATTTGTGCCCTTACGTCCGGCTAGCTGAGTGGTGCGGGATTGCTTCGCATTGAAGTGGTTGAAACCAGGCTTACGAGCAATAACCTTGCCATTCCTGGTTAGCTTTAATCTCTTGCTATATGACTTATTTGTTTTCATTCCTTTTCCCATATTATTTTTTTTCTATTGTTGTAATTAAACCTTTTGGACCTCTTTTATATGCATCGGAAATTTTATAATCTTCAGTAATCAAATGAAGCAGTCGGTCTAGGCGCTCTTTTAGGAATTTCTCATCCATATATTTCGCGCGACCCGAGAGGAATAGTTCTACTTTGATTCTATGTCCTTCTTTAAGCCATTTGGAAGCAGTTTTCGCTTTTAAACCTAAATCATGTTCACCAGTGCCTATCTTTATCTGGATTGACTTGGTTTCGGTAGCTTTCGCCCCAGCCTTCGCCTTCTTCAGCTTTTTACTTGCCTCGTACTGATACTTACCAAAATCCATTATCTTCGCTACTGGCGGAACTGCGTTGGGGGATATTTCAATCAAGTCCAGACCCCTGTTTTGAGCTAATTCTAGGGCATCTCTAATGCTCAAAAGACCAAGATTCTGGTTTTGGTCGTCAATGACCCGTAGTTCTTTAGCTCGTATTTGATTGTTTATTCGTTCGCGCAATGTATCTAAATAATGCTTTGATTTGAAGATAATAGCTTATTTATGGCTTAAAGTCAACGTTTACAGACATTAAGTGTTTTATAACAAGGGGAACTTCATCAGTTAGTATAAATTTGTGAAATTTGGCCATTTCTTCGTTTTTCACGTTCAACAAGAAGTCTATAGAAAACTTCTCGAAACCGTCATTTTCTTCCTTGTCCACATTAAGAAGGTTGTCTTTTACGGGGTGTGTATAAACATATACTGATCTCATAAAGTTGTTTATTCTTTTTTCATTTTGTGAAGTTCCGGTAAATTTACTTAAAAGGATAAGGTCAGAAGGGGATACGACGAGCCCAGATTCTTCTTTTGTTTCCCTAATCGCAGCCTCAAGGTAGTTTTCTCCCTTACTCACGTGTCCACCTATTGGTGCATCCAGTAGGCCAGCTGAAAATTTATTAGCACTGGTTTTGGCGAAGTATATATTTTTATTCTCATCAAACAACCAAACATGGACCTCGCGATGGAGTAGCCCAGCGTGGTGTATTTCATCTTTTGGTTTTGACTCGATAACTATATCGCTTTCGTTTATTACATCAATCAGTTCTTCTCCTGGTGAATTGAAGTTTGTCATATTGTATGAAAATTAGTATATCACGGAACCAACAATTTTTGTTTCGCTCTTTTAAGCTCATCAGTCAAGATACACATCTTGAAACAAAAATCCTTTTCGTGGATCAACCGGATAGTACGTTATCAGCGCTCCTTGATGATTGCCATGATTTCGGCGGCGCACTCTTCAGGTGTGCCGTCATTGTAAACCACGAAGTCGTACTGCCCCTCGATGTGAGAGGCGAAGTAGCGCTCGTTCTGAGCCCACTTCTTGTCGAAATTACTCCCGTCCATGAGGCAACGGTGGCGCAACCTCTCCGCCAGCAGGTTTTTGT
>JBAZWP010000007.1:0-28373 GCA_041660345.1 Minisyncoccota bacterium | reverse complement strand
TTGTTTGGAATAAAAAAGTGGAGGATTCCGTGCCCACCAGAGAGTACCTTTCATCCGGATTATCTCATGTATTGGGCTATGTGAGCTATCCGACTCAAGATAAGTCTGGGAACTTCTGGCAGAGTGAATTTATCGGCAAAGACGGCCTGGAGAAGAAGTATAACGACCTATTAAAGGGTGAAAATGGCTCAAAAATGGTTGAAATAGATGCGAAGGGCACTGTTCATTCAGAAAATATGGTCAATATGCCCAAACAAGGTAAGGACCTGGTTACCACAGTAGACGCCCGAATTACGAGTCAGTTATATACTTTGATAAAAAATTTAGCAGAAAGTAATCGTTTTTCTGGGGGGGCTGGAATAATTATGGATGTGACCAATGGAGAAATTCTCGTCTCGACCAGTTATCCTGAATATAACAGCGAGATATTATCAACTGGGAAAGATAAAATAATCATTAACAATTATTTGAATGATAAGAGGAAAGTTTTTATGGATAGGACTATCTCTGGACTCTACACACCAGGCTCTATCATCAAGCCAATTCTGGCCCTCGGTGCTTTGAATGAGAACATCATTGACCCAGCTAAGAAAATATTATCGACGGGCTCAATCTCAATACCCAATCCATATTTCCCAGACCAGAAGACTGTTTTTAAGGACTGGCGAGTGAACGGCTGGACAGATATGGGAGAAGCCATCGCGGTATCTTCTGATATTTATTTTTATACAATCGGTGGGGGATATGGTGGACAAAAAGGTTTGGGAATTTTAAATATCGAAAAGTACGCCAAGCTTTTTGGCATCGGAGAGAAGACGAATGTTGACCTACCCGATGAAAAGTCAGGCAATATCCCAAATCCAGAATGGAAATTAAAGAATTTTAAAGGAGACCCTTGGCGCATCGGTGATACTTATCACACGGCCATCGGTCAGTATGGCTTCCAAGTGACTCCGATGGAGATGGCGAGAGTTGTAGGATCACTAGCCAACCATGGGAAATTAGTCAGCCCGCATTTCATAATGGGTGATACAGAAAAAGAACAGGCTGTAACACTAATTGATATCAAGAAAGAACATTTTGACATAGTGCAGAATGGTATGCGCCAAGCTGTAACCTACGGCACAGCGAAAGCTCTGAATGTTCCTTATGTCGAAGTCGCGGCGAAGACTGGTACCGCTCAGCTCGGTGTCGCCAAGAATAAGGTGAACTCTTGGGTGGTGGGTTTCTTTCCGTATGAAAATCCTAAATACGCTTTCACAATAATGATGGAGGCTGGGCCTTCGACCAATAGCGTCGGAGCCTCATCGATAATGCGAGGTCTCCTCGACTGGATGTCTATCTACACCCCAGAATACTTTAAATAATTTTTATGCTAGAATAAGTTCGCTATGAAAAATGGTAAATATCCTAGTTTAAACCCTTATCCGCTCAAGATTTATGAGATTCCAACCCACCAGAATTATAAAAGCCTGGCTGAAAAAGTTGCCAAATTATTAAAGACTCAACTCTCTCCAATTTTCCAGAAGAATTTTAGTAATGGAGAATTCGTCGTCCATCATACAGAGTCAGTACGCGACCGAGATGTCTACATCATTTCTCAACCCCGTTTCGGCAACAAAGAACAGCTTGCTTGCGACCTCGATGAATGTGAGTCACTCATCCTCGCCCTCAAACAAGGTGAACCATCTCGAGTGACCGTCGTTATGCCGTGCCTACCATATGCGAGACAAGATAAATCTTCGAATCATCGAGAGCCAGTCCTTGCCCAGAAGATTCCAATGCGACTCCAGATGGCTGGAGCTCACAGGGTTGTCGTTCTCAAATTACACAATCCAAGTAGCTACAATGCACATTCGAAAACAATACCAATAGTCGATGTGAATACGGATACACTCTTGCTCAATCATATCCGTGCGAAGAAATTTGATTTAAAGAAATTTAAAATTGTGGCTCCAGACTTGGGCGCTGCACCTTCTTGTAGAAGACTGGCACAACAGCTCGGCATCCCAGGCAACATCGTCATCATCAACAAATTCCGCGACCCAAAGAAAGTAAACCACAACGAAATAATGGAAGTCATCGGTGACCCCAAGGGTTTCAACTTCATTATGCCCGACGATATGGCTGATACTTGTGGCACCGCTGTTAAAGCTCTGAAGACTCTGAAGGACGCTGGCGCGAAAGATGTATACTTCACTGCCACTCACGCGATACTCTCTGGAAATGCTGTCGAGAATCTAAATAGTGCACCCTTCAAGGGTATTTGGTTTACAGATACTTGTCTCCGCAACGAACACTTGAAAAAGATAAAAAACTTAGAGGTCATCGGGACTGCCAAACTGATAGCCCAAATCATCGACAACTTACACAAC
Source organism: Minisyncoccota bacterium (assembly GCA_041660345.1). Classification (GTDB taxonomy): domain Bacteria; phylum Patescibacteriota; class Minisyncoccia; order Phycocordibacterales; family UBA9973; genus UBA9973. Next base: position 25,998 of record JBAZWP010000007.1, on the reverse strand, counting down.
GGCGCTTCGGTCACTGAACTCTGGCACAATGGGAACTAGTTTGCCTTTTATTTTTTATTTAGTATTATATAAATATGCAACGAAATACAGCCACAAAATTTAACTTTTATTGGAACAACCCTCTTCAAGGGCTGATTTTTGTGCTGTAACACTTCCAATAACTTACAACATAAACACCAGCCCTGGAGGTTGGTGTTTTCCGTTTAACGAAACAATTGTTCTTCACATTCTGCCGGGAGGATGTTTGTACTGTACCTTTTGCGGGGACTGTATCTGCGGTTCCGTTCATTCTTGTAAGGAAAAAGAACGGATTACCGCGCGTGGCTTCGACAAGGGGCCATTCTGTGCGAGCTGCGGTCAAGCATACTCACACACGCACCAGAAGGTAGAGAAGGCACGTGAGGTAAGTGGCGGTTGGGGGTTCACAGGTTAACCGTTCCTTCGGGAACACAACCAAGGAGACTGGCATGCCGCCATACTATTAGGTACATCAACCGGAAGCAAAGTTATCGAGGGGGCGCTACGATATGTGGCGCCCCTTTCTCGTGTGTGATAAAATGCTAAATATGCAAAATAGAATTTATATTAAAGATTTAAAAGACTATATCGGAAAGGAAGTGACCATCGCGGGCTGGGTAGATGTCAGACGCGACCAGGGTAAAATGGTTTTCTTCGATATGCGAGACATGACGAGGATTGTCCAATGTGTGACCCTGCCAGTTCACCCAGAAGCCATAGAGAAGGCCAAGGAAATCCGCCCAGAATGGGTGCTCGCTGTTACTGGACTAGTCAAAGCTCGTAATGATAAGAATGCAGAACAAGGTGGCGGAGTAGAACTCGAAGTTTTGAATATTGAAGTATTGAACAAAGCTGAAACTCCACCGATAGATGTCACGACCGATGGCACCGAAATTGGCGAGGAGCACAGACTTAAATATCGATATATAGATTTGCGTCGAGGACGAATGCAGACAAACATTCGTAATCGTCATAAAATTATCAAACATATTCGTGATTTTTTAGACAAAGAAAACTTCACCGAAGTTGAAACTCCGATTTTAACCAAGTCGACCCCAGAAGGGGCTCGCGACTACATCGTGCCCTCTCGACTCTGGCAAGGTAAGTTCTACGCACTGCCTCAGTCTCCGCAACAATACAAGCAACTTCTAATGGCTGGCGGAATTGAGCGATATTTCCAGATAGCGAAGTGTATGCGCGACGAAGACACTCGTGGCGACAGACAACCCGAGTTCACTCAGCTCGACCTCGAAATGTCTTTCGTGAAGAGGGAAGACGTGATGGATTTGAATGAGAGATTGCTCATCGATATCGTGAAGACTCTCTATCCTGAAAAAGAAATCCAAGAAATACCATTCCCAAGAATGTCTTATAAAGAAGCGATGGATAAATATGGCAATGATCGCCCAGATTTAAGAAAAGATAAAAACAATCCGAACTTGCTCGCTTTCGCTTGGATTATTGATTTCCCGTTTTTCGAAAGTACAGCCAAGTCCGACAATCCGCAAGCCCAAGGCGAATGGACATTTACCCACAACCCCTTCTCTCGTCCACAAGACAAGGATATGGAGAACTTGATGAATAAGACGAATATCGGAGAAATTTTAACCTCACAATACGATGTCATCCTAAACGGCTACGAGATAGGTGGTGGAAGTATTAGAAATCACCAATACGAAGCTCTGCAGAAAGTCTTCGAAGTGCTCGGTTATAACAAAGATGAGATAGAGAAGAACTTCGAGCATATGCTCCACGCTTTCAAGACCGGCACACCACCACACGGAGGTATCGCTTGGGGCCTAGACCGCTTCGTGATGCTACTCCAGAACGAACCGAACATTCGTGAAGTTATGGCTTTCCCTAAGACTGGCGAGGGTAAGGATTTGATGATGAACAGTCCTTCTGAAGTCGCAGATAAACAGCTGAAAGAACTAGGTATTAAATTAACTAAATAATATGGAATTAAAAAATAAATCTGTTGTAATAACTGGTGGCAGTAAGGGTTTCGGTAAAGCCTTGGCTGAAGCATTCTTGAAAGAAGGCGCAAGGGTAATGATTTGCAGTGTTGAGGAAAATACGCTAGAAGCAACGGCAAAAGAAATAGGAGCTAGTTTTTTTGTCGCGGACGTCACCAAAGAAGAAGATATGAATAATCTTCTACAAGAGACGCTGAAACAATTTGGTTCTATGGATATCTGGATAAATAACGCCGGCCTCTGGATGGCAGAAGCTAATGCGGACAGTTCATATATGGACAAGGTTAGAAAAATGTTCGAGGTAAATGTTTTTGGGTTAATGAATGGTTCACGAACTGCACTACAGTATATGGAGGAAAAGAATGCTGGAACAATAATAAATATTTTATCCGTGGCTGGAGTGACAATTCGTCCAGAAATTACAGCCTATTCAGCAAGTAAGTGGGCTGGAACTGGCTTCACTAGAGCTATACGTGAAAAAGTGAAAGAAAAAAATATTTTAATTCTGGCTGTCTTTCCTGGGGGGATGAAAACAACACTGTTTGGTGATTACAAATATGCCAATTTTGAAAATTTTATGGATCCTAAGAATGTTGCGCAAAAAGTTATCGACAATTTGAAACTTGAAAAACCAGAGGAAGAAATAATCATTAAGCGGGAAGAAATTTAATGCATAAATTCTCTGGCAAAATAATAAAAGGTGACGGCTACGGCAGAAAGCTCGGCTTCCCGACGCTAAACCTAGATACGAGGAATGATATAGGAGCACCTTCTGGGGTGTATGCTGGTTCAGTCTCACTAGACGGGAAGGAATACCAAGCCGCAATCGTCGTGAATCCCACCGGTAAGGTAGAAGCACATATCTTGAATTATAATGCCGATATTTATGGAAAAGATGTGATATTGGAGACAAAAAAGTTCATCAGGAAATACAGAGACTTTAATAATGAAAGAGAATTAATTAATCAGATAAGCGCAGACATCAAATTATGTTAAAAGTTTCTGGACCCATACTCATCATCGTCGCTGCTCTCCTCTGGGCTTTCGATGGACTCATCCGTCAGCATTTATATTCTCTACCACCCATCACCATCATCTTTTTCGAGCATTTAATAGGTTTAATAATTCTGACTCCATTCATATTGGGTGATGTCTTGAAGGCGAGATTGGCGAAGCGTGACTGGTGGCTCGTCATCCTCGTCGCTGTGCTCTCAGGACTGCTCGGCACACTCTGGTTCACTACGGCGCTCGGCAAGGTCCATTTCATTACTATCTCTGTCGTCTTTTTATTACAAAAGTTGCAACCCATATTTGCCATCACTACGGCTAGAATTTTCTTGAAAGAAAAGTTAGATGCTAGGTATATTAAGTGGGCCCTGCTCGCCATCATCTCTGCCTACTTTGTCACCTTTAAGAACGGTATCGTAAATCTCGAAACTGGAGAGGGGACCATCATCGCTGCACTCTATGCCCTCGGAGCCGCTTTCGCCTGGGGCTCATCCACTACCTTTTCGAAAATGCTTTTAGGGAGAGTGGAAGCGAAGGTCAGCACATTTTATAGATTTCTTTTTACTATTATCATTGCTCTGCCGTTCGTATTCTTATACGGTAAGGCTGGAGCATCTTTCGCTATGCCGACATTTACCCAATTCTCATGGCTCGCCCTCATCGCTGTCTCGACTGGTATGGTGGCGCTCCTTATCTACTACAAAGGTCTCTCGAAGACTCCTGTCCACATCTCGACCATCCTCGAACTTACATTCCCATTCATCGCCATCATCCTCGATATGGTCGTGAACAATACCGTCCTCTCCGCGACCCAATGGCTCGCGTCCTTCATACTCGTCTTCGCTATTTATAAAATCTCCAAATTACGAGAAGCGACAGCTTTACTTTAATAAAATAAATGGTATGGTTATTCTAGTTTAGGATGCCTTCCTGGCACATTGGCCAGATTGGTGTCGTTCCTTCTTTGTGGAGCAAGTCTATGCCACAGAATTACGACGGTGTTACCACGACTCGCAGCCCGTTCAATGCATTCCACCCTAAACGGGCCAAGCCGGTGTGCGGAACGACGCGTTCTGTCGAGTCGAACTTCATCGGGACAGCAACGGAGCACCAGGGTGCGACCGTGTTTCGCTTCAAGCTCATCCGCGTGCGGGCACCCAAGCTCCGCCGGCCGATCAAGTAGGCCGCACAACGGCGGCGACAAGCAACATCGAGGGCGACGGTAAACATTCCGCCGCCCTCGCTTCCGTTTCAAATCGAAAATAGTATAATAAACAAATGTCTAACGATTTACTTAAAAAGAAATGTGTACCGTGTGAGGCGGGTGGAGTACCACTTACTCGAGAAGAGGCGGAGAAATATCTGGCGGAGCTCGCGGGCTGGAATGTTGATGAGGATTTCAAAATTATTTTTAAAGAATATAAGTTTAAAGACTTTATCGGTGCAACAAATTTTGTAAACAAAGTAGCGGAAATGGCTGAAGAAGAGGGTCATCATCCCGATATTCATATTTTCTATAACAAAGTTGTCCTCGAGTTAACCACTCACGCGATCGGTGGCCTCTCCGAGAACGACTTCATCCTCGCTACTAAAATCGACGCTAGCCACATTTAAAATTTTGTAACAAATCCTTGCGTGGGTGGGCTTTAATTCATATAATGTAAACAAAGCGAAAAATATTTATGCAAACGGCACCCATACCACCAAACGAAGAAGAAAGACTGAAATCTCTCCGAGGTTTAAAAATACTAGACACTCTCTCTGAAGAGAGATTTGACGTTATCACTAGACTGGCGGTTAAGATTTTTAACGTTCCGATGTCGACCATTACACTAGTTGACGCAAATCGCGAATGGTATAAATCCGTTTGCGGGCTGGGCCAAAAAGAAGGAGAAAGGGCTATCTCTTTTTGCGGGCACGCTTTGCTTGCTGATGAAATTTTAGTTATACCGGATGCCAAAAAAGACCCCCGTTTTGCAGATAATCCAATGGTAATTGGCGAACCCTTTATTCGTTTTTATGCCGGAGTACCCATTATTTCCGTTGATGGTTTTCGAATTGGAACTTTCTGCATCAAAGGACGCGAGCCGCGCGAATTTTCACTCGAAGACGAGACGAACTTGAAAGCTTTAGCCAAATGGGCCGAGCGAGAAGTTAATTATCATGACCTGTCCCTTGCCTTGGAAAAAATAAAAGAAACAGAAAAGCAGTTGAAATTTATGAACGACAAAATGGTTGATCGAGAATTGAAAATGATTGAATTAAAAGCTCACATCAAAGAACTCGAAGCAAAGCTGGCTACGCCGTAATTTAACGCTACGCACAATGGAAGAACACCACAAAGAATTTCGATTAGTTTTCTGGACTCATTTATTCCTTATTATATTTTCTTATCTATCTTTTTTATATGTTGACTGGAAATTAATTTTTCTAGGGGTTGTGTTTTTACAAATTTATTACTTATTACGGGGTGGATGTGACTTAACATTCGCTGAATTTGGGAACGATAGAGATGTCACCTTCGTCTGGTTCTATCTTCACAAGGTATTCCCGAACTTAAATCAAAAAACAACCAAGATATTCGTGCGTTTTATCTTCCCAATTTTTCTTATTTTAATATCTTTCTACCTGCAAGAAATTATGAGCTATGCTCCATTAATTAGTATTCAAAAATCCCAGCTATTGTTTCTGCATTAAGGTTATATAATACTTTTACAAGACCTTTTTATCAAGAGGTTAATCGATCAAATAATTCACTCACGTTTTTTGCTCGTTCAACTTGTGGCAAGGTAACTATTTTTTTCGCAAGTTCTGGGTCTAAGAGAGTTATTATTCGTACAGCGTTATCTGTGCCGCCATATCTAAAACTACTAATAATAAATCCCTCTAATTCTTGTCTCACATCCTTGGTTTTTATTATTTGTTTAATATCATTGTGCCCCATAGCTTTTATAATTTTCAAAACTTTATCCAAGCCATTATATTTTAATCCACTAATAATGGTAGTTTCCAAACTTCTTCTAACGCCAGGTAGCTGCAAAATTTCCTCCAGTTTTTCCGTATTTAGGGAACCAAGAATTTCCACAACTTTATCTAGACCGCCGTACTTTAAACCATCAACAATACTCACAGCGAGTTGTTCTGTTGTTGAAGTATCTTGTTTTCTTGCACCCTGAGGTGGTTGTTCAATATTAAATTTCATAAACTTTCTATATTATACTAAATGTTTGAATTATAACAATAACAGTCAAATCAATACTGTAAACTCTAATTCTTCAAAAACCTCTCAATAATCTTCCCATCGCGTTTGAGCCAGGCGACATTGCCTTCTAGACGTTCTAGGAGCTGGTCTATGGCGCGTTTTGCGCCGGGAGCAGAATGAGTACGGAAGAAGGCTTTAATGCCCTTAAAATGCTTATTTTCAGCACTTCCACCGATAGCTACCACAGCCCGAGACAGTGCCAGCCCGCCCTCGCCATACCTTGATACGAGGGTCTTCCAATTACTCTTCACGAAGCCCCACCAGATGTCTCGCCCGAGGGGGTTGGATCCGACACCCGACAATATATCGATAGCGTCTTGTGGACGGACATTTTTCGACATTGCGAATGCACAGGCGAGTTGTAATATCTTTTTGTCTTTGAAATCTCCGAGAGAGTAGCCGATTCTATTCTTCTCCTCGTGGAGGTTTTCCTTTTTATACATATCAATAAATTTATTATATTCTTTCATTCCTCCATTCTGGGCGACGAGAGAATACACCACTCGGCGGATGTCGGGGTCTAAGCTCTTACCACTCTGCATTAAGGCAAATTTCTTTTTCGCTTCGGCAATTACACCACGGTGTCCGGCATTTCCAGCTCGAGCGAGAGAGAGGGAACGAAGGAGGGCATCTGTATGCTTCTCATTCTTCTTTTTATCCCAGCCTAACCTATCTACAAGAGGGGAGAATAATTTTACATTGAAGTCTTTCAACTTCTGTTCACTCTTCGTCTTCGCCAACAAGTTTCCTAATCGTGCGAGCCCAGAAGCAATCTCAAACCAGACGACATAATTATCTTCGTTCTTATAAGCGGACAAAAATTCTAATGCATCGGTCGTGGGTATAATGCCAGCTTCAGCGAGAGCAAAGAGGTCGCGGACGATGCCGAGCCTGTCGCTAGAAGATAGGGTTTTATCTTCGACAGGTTTAATTAATTTATTTAGAAGCTCCCTTGAATAAGCGGTGCGGTACATACCCGTCTCGCCGAAGTTTAACTTAAAACTCTGAAAATCAAACTTTTTGCCGGTACGGATTTTTTGAAGCTTAAAAAGTCCTGAAGTTTTCGCGTCGCCACGCTCAAAACCCCTTAAAAAGTTTATTTTCAGAGTTTTTTTATCAAGTAAGAAATTTCCTATAGGTATTTGCCAAACAGTGTGTTCTTTATTTTTAATTTTCGATATCGGACTTGCGAAGAATCGCTCTTGATGCAGAGATAATGCTCCATTTTTCATTGAGGCACGGATGACGGGGTAGCCGGATTTCGAAGTCCAGTTATGCATCATACGAGCCACGGGCTTCTTCGATACTTTTTCAAATGCCTGCCAGAGGTGTATCGTCTCTGTATTTTTATAACTATGTTTTTTCAGATAATATCTGAGTCCGTCGCGGAAATCCTTTTCTCCTAGGTAGTCAGCTAACATTCGGATGACGGAAGCCCCTTTAGAATACGACACCGCGTCGAATATCTCGCCGATTTCATCTGGATGATGCACAGTGACTTCGATGGAGTGAGTATTGCGGAGGGCATCGAGCCGGAGGGCTATTCCCTGGGTGTCTTGAGAGAAGCGTTCCCAGATATTCCATTTCGGAAATAACTTTTCTGTAACTAGGTAGGGGATATAAGAAGCGAAACCTTCGTTCAGCCACAAGTGCGTCCACCATTCCATCGTTACCAAGTTGCCGAACCATTGGTGGGCGAGCTCGTGAGCAATGACTTCAGCAACTCTTTCTTTAGAAACAAGGGAAGTATTTTTCTCATCCACCAGAAGACCGATCTCTCGGAAGGTTACGGCCCCCCAGTTCTCCATCGCGAGCGAGGAGAAATCAGGAATTGCAATCATATCTAGGGTGTTGAGTGGATATGGTATATCAAAATATTGTTCGTAGAAGTCTAGGACTCGAACAGTAGTATCTAGGGCAAATTTGGCCTGATGTTTCTTGCCTGGGATTGTATACACACGGACAATGACTCCACGCTTCGACTTCTTCTCTAAATATTCGAAGTCACCCACGATAAATGCGAGGAGATAGGTCGACATCTTGGGTGTCGGAGCGAAATTCACCACATCATAACCCATCTCGTGTTCTTGCACTGACACAGGCAGAGTGTTGGAGATAGCAGTTTTACCTTTCGGTACGACAAGTGACACGTGGAAGACAGCCTTGTGTGCCGGCTCATCGAAGCATGGGAAGGCTCGGCGTGCATCAGTCGCTTCGAATTGAGTTGTCGCCATATGATATTCTTTTTTATTTATTTCATATTTACTTCTATAGAATCCACGCATTTTGTCATTGAGAATGCCTTTGAAGACGAGAACGAGCTTCGTCTCACCCTTCGGTATTGTCTTGAGAAAGGTGAAGCTAGCTGTTTGAGCCCTCGAATTGTAAGAAATCTTGCCGAAAGCATCGCCGATACGGACCGTATCTATTTCTATTTCTTTCGAATGGAGAGTTATAACTTTCGTAGGCTTCCTAATAGAGAGCTTGATAGTCTCAATACCAGAGAAGGTGAAGTTCTCGAGGTCGGGTTTGAGCTCGATGTGGTAGGTCTTGGGAATGACATTTTTAGTTAACCGGACACTTTTATTTGGCATGAATAAATGTTAGCATATAAGGGTGGAAACAAAAAGCTACACAATAAAAACAGGGTCTTTCGAAGGCCCATTTAACGTCCTCCTCAACCTCGTCGAAGAGCGTAAAATGTTCATCAATGAGATATCCCTGGCTGAAGTTACAGAAGATTATCTGAAATATATCAACACTCTAGAGAAGAGTAACCACGGAGAGATTGCAAGCTTCATCATCGTGGCCGCAACGCTCATATTAATCAAGTCGAAGTCCCTGATACCGAGTCTCGTCCTAAGTGATGAAGAAGAGGGGAATATCAAGGACCTTGAAGAAAGGCTCCGTTTGTACGAGCTCTTCACTCGACTCGGACTCAATATCAAGTCGAACTTCGGAGAGAAAATCATCTTCCCACCCCTCGAGAGGAAGAACGATGTCTTAGTCTTCCTACCTGATGAAAGAATCACCAAGGATTCGATGATGACTTATGCTCGCGATGCCCTCGGTAGAATACCGAAGAAAGTTTTCTTACAGAATGTGGAAGTGAAGAAGGTCATCAGCATCGAAGAGATGATAGACAAGCTGACGGACAGAATCCAGAACTCGATGAAATTCAATTTCAGAGAATTCGCCGGCAAAGCCGTGACCAAGGAGGAGAAAGTCTTCGTCATCGTTAGCTTTCTCGCTATGCTCGAGCTAGTCCGCAACGGTATCCTCGACGCCGTGCAAAATATGGAATCTTCAGATATTATTATTGAAAAGTTAGAAATAACCGAAACAGCCGAATAAACATATGAATTTAGAGTCAAAAATCGAAGCAATATTATTTTTCAAAGGGGAGCCAGTATCAATCGAGAGATTATCGAGCGTTTTGAAAGTTTCTAAAGATGCTGTCCGAGAGGCCGTCGCTAGCTTGAAAATATCGCTCGAGGGTAGGGGAATAGTCTTACAAGAGAACGACGGAGAATACTTGCTCGGCACGCATCCTGATTTGTCAGGCCTTATCGAAGGTTTGAAGAAAGAAGAGTTGAATAGGGAACTCTCGAAGGCATCCCTCGAGACACTTTCTATAGTTTTATACAAAAATGGCGCAACCCATGCAGAAGTGGACTATATCCGAGGAGTGAATTCGAGCTTTACTCTACGCGCACTCTCCGTCCGTGGACTAGTAAATCGAGAAACAGACAAGAAGGATAGCAGGAGGTATATCTATAAGCCCAGCTTCGAACTACTCTCCTTCATGGGCGTGAAAAATGTCGAAGAACTACCCGACTACGCCGACATCAACAATGGCATCGAAGTCTCCGCAAAAAGCTTAGAGGAAGAGTTAAAAAATGAATCAATCTAGCGAAAACAGAACATGTCAAAGCTGTAAAAAAGATTTCACCATAGAACCTGAAGATTTTGATTTTTATGAAAAGATGGATGTTCCACCACCAACTTGGTGTCCAGAATGCCGAATGATCCGACGCCTAGCTTATCGTGAAGATAGACCGCTCTATAAAGACAAGTGTGACAAATGTGGCAAAGATATAATAAGTATTTTTGCCCCAGAATCTTCTTTATATGCATACTGTTCTCCTTGCTGGTGGGGTGATGGCTGGGACGCTTCAACTTATGGAAAAGATTATGATTTTGGCAAAACATTTTTTGAACAATTTCATGAATTACAGAAAGTCGTTCCGCGCGAAGCCACAGGGTCAAAGAATTCAACTAATTGCCAATTTTCTAATGGAAATATTCGCTGTAAAAATTGCACCCTAACTTTTGACGGCTATGAATCTATTAACTGTTACAACTGTCAATCACCAGTTTTTTCCCGAGATTCGTTAGATACAGATATGACCTTTAACAGCGACCATGCCTATGAGACAGTAAATTCTAATGGAGTATATAACACGAGATTTGTTTACTTTTCTGACGAATGTCTGGATTCTGCCTTTCTTTTTAATTGTGTGGGATGCTCTAACTGTTTCGGCTGTGTAAATTTAAGAAATCAAAAATATCAAATTTTTAATAAACAATATACAAAAGAAGGATATCGGAAAGAGATAAAAAAATGGGATTTAAGTAGTTATGAAATGATACAAAAGGCAAAAAAGAAATTCCTGGAACTTTATTACAGAACGCCGAGAAAATTCATTCTAATAACAAATTCTACGAATGTCATAGGTGATGATATAAAAAATACTAAAAACTGCAAGACGTGCTTTGCCACAAGGCATGGCGTAGAAAATTGTAAGTACGTTTTCCTCTGCGGTTTGTTATTGAAAGATAGTATGGATGTAACTTTCGGAGGGGAGACATCAGAACTTTTTTATGAAAAGTCTGGGGGCACAGAGTCTCAAAGATGCATGTTCAGCCGTGCCTGTAATAATTCTCACGATATCAGGTATTCCGACAGAGTATTTAATTGCTCTGATTTATTCGGTTGCGTGCACTTAAAAAATAAAAAGTACTGCATTCTAAATAAACAATATAATAAGGAAGAATACGAGGAGTTGGTGCCTAAGATTATTGAGCAAATGAATACTATGCCCTATGTAGACAAGGTGGGAAGGGTGTTTAAATATGGAGAGTTTTTCCCTAGTAATTTTGCCCTATGGGCTTACAACGAAACTTGGGCGCATAAATATTTTCCACTTAGTAAGAAAGAAGCATTGGAAAAAGGTTTCAACTGGCATGACGAAGAAGATAAGAATTACGAAATAACTATAAAGACAGAAGACCTGCCGGACGACATAAGAGACGTGTCAAGTGAAATCCTGGGAGAAGTAATAGAGTGTGCCCACAAAGGTAACTGTAATCAACAATGCACTAGAGCCTTTAGAATTCTACCGAATGAACTTCAATTTTATAAACAAATGAATTTGGCCTTACCGAGACTATGCCCCAATTGTCGTTTCAGTGAACGTATTAACATTAAAAATCCTCTTAAACTCTGGCATAGGAAATGCATGTGTGCTGGTACTGAATCAGAAAACGGTAAATATGTAAACACAATACAACATTCTCATGGAGACACACCCTGTGACAATGAATTCGAAACAGCCATCAGTGACGAAAGGAGGGAAATCGTGTATTGTGAGAAGTGTTACCAAGCAGAATTTATATGAAAAAAATACAAGACAAATTAAAGCTAATAGCAATCATGGTGCCGCTCCTTTCTAGGACGATAAAGTTCCGTGTAAAAGTTTTTTGGTATAAAATTTTAAATAAATCCTAAGTTATGGAATACAAATCTACCAGTGCGATATGCCAGAATTGCAAACAAGATTTCACCATCGAACCTAATGATTTCGGATTTTATGAAAAGATAAATGTTCCGCCACCGACTTTCTGCCCAGACTGCCGGAGGGCTAGACGCTGGGCTTGGAGAAACAATATGTCTCTATACTCTCGCAAGTGTGCCTCTTGTGATAAAAACGTCGTATCGCTCTACGCCCCAGACTCATCAATTACAATTTATTGTAACAAATGCTGGTGGAGTGATAAATGGGACCCCAAGAGTTACGGAGTAGAGTATGACTTCTCTCAACCATTCTTCTATCAATTCAAAGAATTGATTAATGGAGTTCCGCATATGTCAGTCGTCAACGACGACGGCATCGCAAGCTTGAATTGCGAATACACTCACGACTGGTGGTTCTCGAAGAATTGTTATATGTGCTTTTCTGGCTGGCGTACAGAAAATGTGATGTACAGCTATTTTATCCTTTCGGGTAAAGATATTATGGATTCTATGAACTTAATAAGTAAAAATGAATTTATATATGAATGTTTCCGATGCAGAGATTTGTACAGAATAAAATACGCTCAATATTCGAGGTCGTGCGTTAACTCGGCCTTTCTTTTCGATTGTGCTAATTGTGCCGATTGCTTTATGTGTGTGGGCTTACGAAATCAGAAATACCATTTTAAAAACAAAGAATATAAAAAAGAAGAATACGAAAAAATATTAATGGAATATGGATTAGATACATTTTCCGGCCTAGAAAAAGCTAAAAAAGAATTCAGGGATTTCGCTTTAACCTTCCCACATCGATATGTTATGACCCTGCAAAATGTCAATTGCACAGGAGACAATCTTTCTACTTCTAAAAATTCTAAAGATGCTTTTGTGGCTAAAAACTTAGAGAATTGCAGATACATCGACCAATGTGCTAATGATAAAGATTCTTTCGACCTGACGACTACGGGCGAAGTTTCTGAATGTTATGAGTGTGCAGTGGGTGATCATTCGCAACTCAACCTCTTCGGACTATTCTCGGTAAAAAGTCAGGATATAAAGTATTGCCAACATTGTCATAATTGTAAGCATTGTTTCGGCTGTGTCGGACTTCGTGATGCGAACTATTGCATTTTCAACAAACAATATACTAAAGAAGAATACGAAGAATTGGTGCCTAAAATAATCGAACAAATGAACGCCATGCCTTATAGAGACAAGATGGGTAATATTTATCGTTATGGAGAATTCTATCCGATAGAACTCTCGCCATTTGGCTATAACGAATCTTACGCCCCAGAATTAGTGCCACTAGCGAAAGAGGAGGCATTAGAAAGGGGATACAACTGGCAAGACAACATCCAGAGAACTACCGGTAAAGAAACACTACTATCAGAAAATATTCCCGAAAGTATTCACGACATCAACGATTCTATTTTAGAAGAAGTTCTATCCTGCATAGAATGTAAAAGAAATTACAAAATTGTCCCCAATGAACTTATCTTTTATAAAAAGATGGAAATACCCATACCACGGAAATGTTTTTATTGTCGCTATGTAGATAGAATCAAAAAAAGAAATCCATTGAAGCTCTGGCATCGAACTTGTATGTGTGAGCAGGACAACCACGAGCACCAAGGAAAGTGTGCAGTTGGTCTTGAAAGCTCTTTTAGTCTAGACCGACCAGAGGTAATTTATTGCGAAAAGTGTTATCAGAAAGAAGTGTACTAAACAAGAAAAAGTGTTAAAATAAGCAATATATGAACAGGCCGAATCGAGTTCAAATAATAAAATACGGACCACCACCACCAGAACTACCAGTATTCGGTAAGGTCAACCCGGAGGAGGCGTCCTTCATCGGACGTACGAACTATGTCGCCTCACTTGAAGAGAAGAAGTTTATCTTCGGCATCAAGCGTGTCGACCGTCGCAGACACCTATATATTATCGGTAAATCAGGTGTAGGAAAGAGTAAATTACTTGAGCTTCTAATGCGCCAAGACGTGTCGCACAACCACGGTCTGTGTTTCATCGACCCGCACGGTGATGTCATCGATGCCATGCTCGACTATATACCAAAAGAACGCATCGAGGACGTCTGCATCATCGACCCTACTGACCTAGAATTCCCGGCTTCCTTCAACCCGCTGGCAAATGTCGACCCGATGTTTAAGTTTCAATTAACCCAGGGACTCATCGAGGTCTTCCAGAAACAATTCGGTGCGAACTGGACACCAAGACTTGAACACGTTTTCCGTTTCACTTGTCTGGCTCTGCTCGACTATCCGCATGCCACAATGCGTGGAATGATATCGATGCTGACCGACAGAAATTACCGACAGAAAGTGGTGGAATACATCACCGACGACATGGTTAAGAGATTCTTCGCTATCGAATTCGCTGATTGGTCGGAGAAGTTCGACACCGACGCCATCATCCCGCTCGTCAACAAGCTCGGTCAATTTTTGTCTGATCCTTTGCTCCGCAATATCTTCGGACAGAAACAAAACAAGATAGACATCAGTAAACTGATGAATGAGGAGAAAATAATCTTCATCAACCTGTCGAAGGGACGTCTGGGTGAGGAAAATTCTTCTTTCCTCGGCTCTATCTTCTTGACGAAAATCAAACAAGCCGGAATGGAGCGTGCAGCAATACCAGAAAATCAAAGAAAAGACTTCTACCTCTATGTCGACGAGTTCCAAAATGTCGTGACCCAGACTTTCGAAAACATTTTGTCCGAAGCTAGAAAGTATGCCTTGAATCTAACGATTGCTCATCAATACGTCGGGCAAATCATCACCAAGGTGCACCAAGCCGTCCTAGGTAACTGTGGAAGTATTATTACTTTCCGTGTCGGTGGTGAAGATGCGGTGAAAATGAAACCCGAATTTGCCCCACTCTTCGATGTGAAAGATATGATTAACCTAGCGGTGACAGAATTTTATGTAAAGATGACTATCGACGGAGAGTCTTATGACCCATTTTCTGCTGAAACTCTGAAAGTTCTACCGGCCACGCATCCATCGTATCGAGAAGAAATTATCGAAGCCTCACGTAGAAAATATTCAATACCGAAGGGTGACGCGGCGAAGCTCATCGCCGAAGAAGAAGCGACGATTATCCGCAGTGCCGAAGAGAAAGCCATAATCGAAGGCAAGACCAAGGGCAAAGACGAGGTGAAAACTTCACAAGAAGCGGAGCCTATGATATAAATAAAACCTATGAGTAAAGATTACTACGAAATTCTAGGTGTTCAGAAGAACGCCACTAAAGACGAGATAAAAAAGGCTTTTTATAAGCTGGCTCATAAGCATCACCCGGACAAAAAGGATGGAAATGAGGCTAAATTCAAAGAAGTAAATGAAGCTTACCAAGTCCTCTCAGATGATAATAAAAGGGCAAAATACGACCAATTTGGGCCTCAATACGCCAATATGGGTGGGGGTGGCTACCAGGGCCAAGGAGGCTTTGAAGGCTTCGATTTCAGTGGCTTCCAGAATGGTAATATGGGCTTTGATTTCGGTAACTTGAATGACATTTTCAGTGACTTCTTCGCTGGTGGTATGGGTAGACCTCAACCTCGCCGAGGTAGAGACATCTCGACTGAGATACAAATTTCTTTCGCTGATTCTGTCTTCGGAGTAAATAGAAAAATTTTAATTACAAAAACTTCTAGTTGCCTAACTTGTCATGGCTCGGGTGGAAAAATTGGGACTAAAATGGAAACTTGTAAAACTTGTAACGGTCAAGGACAAATCCGCGAGACAAAGAGATCATTCCTCGGAAATATTTCTAGTACAAAAATTTGTGACTATTGTCTAGGAGTAGGCAAGGTGCCGAAAGAAAAATGTGAGACGTGTAGGGGGGCAGGAATCCTGCGACGAGAAGAAGAGATATCCATCGCTGTTCCAGCTGGTATCCGCGACGGTGAAATGATACGAATGACAGGTATGGGTGAAGCCGTGTCACAAGGTACGACAGGAGATCTCTATATCAAAATCACTGTAGCCCCACACGCTACATTCAAGCGCGATGGTCACGACCTCGTAATGAATCTAAATTTGAAACTCTCAGAAGCTCTCCTTGGGGCCAAACACAAAATCGAAACCCTCGATGGAATCATCGAAGTCACCATACCCGAAGGTGTCGGCATCAATGAGACACTCCGCGTCCGCGGTAAAGGTGTACCACACTCGAAAGGCAAAAGGGGAGACCTCCTCATCAAACTCAATATCAAACTTCCGGGTAAACTTTCTCGCAAGTCCCGCGAAATAATCGAGGAACTCAAAAAAGAAGGAATATAAAATGTTCTCAATCTATATTGCATTTATTACGGTTACTATCCAATTCATTGGAGTTTTTTTCTATATCAAAGGAATGATTCAAGGCACAACTAAACCCAATCGTGTAACTTGGATTATTTGGGCTCTAGCACCACTGATAGGCACATGGTTGGCTTGGAAAGCCGGAGCAGGACTTTCAATCTTGCCAGTCTTCATGGCTGGATTTAATCCTATTTTAGTACTTATTGCCTCTTTTATTATCAAGAATGGATATTGGCATATTACAAAATTAGATATTTTTTGTGGAATTTTAGCCCTCTTCTCTTTATTCTTGTGGATTATGACTAGTAATTTCTCAATTTCAATATTGTTCGCAATATTATCTGATGGTCTAGCCGCCCTACCAACCATTATAAAATCTTTCAAATATCCCGAAACCGAAACAGCTTCAGCTTATGCTGGGGGAGTGGTGGCTAATACGTTGGGACTAGTAATTATAAAAGAATGGACTTTCCCAATCTATTCTTTCGGAATATATAATATATTGGTAAATGTAATTTTAGTATTTGCTATCTACCGCA
Source organism: Minisyncoccota bacterium (assembly GCA_041660345.1). Classification (GTDB taxonomy): domain Bacteria; phylum Patescibacteriota; class Minisyncoccia; order Phycocordibacterales; family UBA9973; genus UBA9973. Next base: position 9,073 of record JBAZWP010000007.1, on the reverse strand, counting down.
AGAAAATTATTTCAATTTTTTCCTAAATTTCTCCGTAATGATGCTGTAAACTAATTGTGCAGCGCTGTATTCGGTAATGACTGAATCTTTGACAGGGGAGACTTCAACGACATCGGCGCCAACTAGGTTGAACTTCTCAATCAATTTTGTAATGAGCTTCGTTCCATATTTCCATTTGAGCCCGTCTGGTACGGGTGTGCCAGTACCTGGCATAACCGAAGGGTCGAAGCCGTCGATGTCAACCGAGAGATAAACATTCTTCGTCTTAATGCTCTTCAATACTTCTTCTACCTTGGGTTTGTCTCCGAGACCCCATTGCCAAGTCTTTACTTTATTCTTGGGATTGTTGAAATACTCGTATTCATCTTTAGAATAAGAACGGACACCAACTTGCACTATGCTATATCCGAGCTCAGAAGCTCGACGCATCACGGTCGAGTGAGCGAAGGGTGATGGATGAGCACTATAATCAGAATCATCGTCACGCAAGTCACAATGGGCATCGATTTGCAAGATTGTTACATCTTTTGTTTTATATTTAGCAGATAAGGCGCTGAGCAGGCCATAAGAAACAGAGTGTTCTCCGCCTAAAAGAAAGACAAATTTATCCTGTTTAACCAACTTAAGGCAATTTTCTTTAATAGTTTTGAAAGTTTTCTCGGGAGAAAAACTTTTTATTTTAGACAAGTTAAGGTGCGCAGTTTTAACGAAATCAGTAACTTCAATTTTATATTTTCTATCGAAGAATTCTATCTGAGTGTCTAGACACTTCACAACTTGAGCAGGTCCATGGACCGTACCTTTGTGACTCGATGCGGTCTTCTCGTAAGGAGTAGAGACCAACACTACATCGGCTTCTTTTATACTTTTTGCATTAATTACTTTTTTTATCATGATAATATGCTATCATTAAACGATGCAAATTCAAAGTTCGTTATTTATCCTTTTCAGCGTCGTAATCATCGGATTCTTAATTCTAGATTTAGGATATTTCAATAGGAAAGCGCACAGAGTATCGGCCAATTCAGCTTTCTTGCAGACGATTTTTTGGATTGTTTTGGCCCTACTCTTCGCCCTCATTATCTTCTTCTATATGGACAAGATACTGGCACTCGAATTCTTGAGTGCCTACGTCACCGAAAAAATGCTCTCCGTCGACAATCTCTTCATCATGCTACTCATCTTCAATTTCTTCAAATTAGACGAGAAGTACCATCATCGAATATTGTTCTGGGGTATCTTGGGAGCTATCGTCTTCCGAGCGATCTTCATCCTTGCAGGGGCAATAATTGTCAGTAAGTTCCACTTCGTACTCTACATCTTCGGAGCGATATTACTCTACACTGGTCTCCAGCTTCTATTCGAGAAGAGGGAAAAGCATGTAAATTTCGAACACAACAAGGTCTTCAGATTAGCAAAAAGATTCTTGCCATTCTCGACGACTAGTGAGCATCAGGGCAAGTTCTTTGTCAAAGAAAACGGTAAGACCGTTTTCACCGTTTTATTTATGACCCTTCTCATGATTGAAGCGACCGACATCGTCTTCGCTATAGATTCGATACCGGCAGCCTTTTCTATTTCACAAAGTCCATTTATTTTATTCACTTCCAACATCTTCGCCATCATGGGGCTCCGCTCACTATTCTTCTTGATTGAAAATGTATTACACCGATTCCACCACCTGCAGAGGGGACTATCCTTCATCCTCATCTTCGTCGGCGCGAAAATGTTGCTCGACATCTTCGACGTTCATATTTCTTCCATCGCCTCATTCACTACCATCATGATTGTACTAGCCTTGTCACTAGTGTCTTCTCTTATCTTCCCCAAAAAGATTTAATTTTTTTCTATCTTATAACTTGTGCCAGAATCTTTCACCGTGTAGCCGAGAGAATGTATTTTCTTTCGTAGTTCATCTGACTTTTGGAAATCTTTATTTTGACGAGCTTGTTCTCTTTCTTCCACTAATTTCATAACTTCTTCTGGAATTATTTCTTCTTTTAAGTTCTCCAAGCCAAGGCCGAAAACTTTATCGAAGTCGAGAAGGGTAGCCTTTTTGTCTTCTTTAGAAATACTTTCATCTTTCAATAAATCCCAAAGGAGAGCGAGCGCCTGGGGAGTGTCGAGGTCGTCTTCGATAAAATTCTTGAACTTCTGCTGATAGTCTTGAGCAATCTCTCCCACATCGCCACCAAGCTCTAAATAGGCCCTATATAAGCGTTTTAAGGCTGTTTCTGCGCCTTCTAGTGTCTCCCAGGTGAAGTTCACCCTGGTGCGATAATTGGCCATTAAAAGCCACAATCGGTAGGCTAGGGGATTAAAGCCCTTAGCCATCAAGTCTCGTAAGGTGTAGAAATTATTTGAAGACTTGGACATCTTCTTCTGATCTACTAAGACCCACTCATTATGCATCCAATATTTCACAAATTGTTTACCCGTCACGCCTTCTGACTGAGCAATCTCGTTTTCATGGTGAGGGAAAATATTATCAACACCGCCAGTATGGATATCTATCTGTTCACCCAGATTTGCCATCGACATCGCTGAACATTCGATGTGCCACCCAGGGCGACCCTTGCCGATGCTCGTCTCCCAAAAGACATCGCCATCCTTCTCATCCCAGGCTTTCCAGAGAGCGAAATCTTGGACATTGTCCTTCTCGTATTCATCGGTCGCGATTCGTCCTCCCGCATTTTCTTTCTGGTTTTCTAGAACTAGATGTGAGAGCTTGCCGTAATTTTGAAATTTTCTAATATTGAAGTAGACACTACCGTCATCGCTCTTATAAGCGAGCCCATGATGTAGCAGCTTCTCAATAATCTCAACCATCTGGTCTATGTAATCCGTCGCTTTCGTAAATTTGCTGGGAAGTAGAAAATTCAGAGACTTAACATCTTCAAGAAATATCCCTGTATAAAATTCGGTGAAATCCTTTAAACTTTTTCCTTCTTTTTGAGAATTGAGGATTGTCTTATCGTCGATATCAGTTAGGTTCATGATGTGCTTCACATTGTAACCTTCGTATTGTAAAACTCTTTTTAAAATATCAGCGAAAAAATAAGCGCGGTAGTTGCCAATGTGGGGGTAGTTGTAGACCGTCGGCCCACAGGAATAAAAAGTTACTTCATCAGGATGAAGCGGCTGAAAAACTTCTTTTTTACGAGTGAGAGTATTGTAGAGTTGAAGTGCCATATTTAAATTATAATCTCCTTAAACTCGTTACGGTAAATAGAAACTAAGGTGAAGAGTAGGGTAAGAGACAGTGGCCCCATCAGCATCCCCACGGGACCCAACAGTGAGATACCACCCATGATTGAGAACAAAACAAGCAGTGGTGAAATATTGATTTTCTTACTAACAAAGAGTGGACTCAAGAAGTTGTCTACCATCGAAACCACCACAACAGCCCAAATCAAAAGTCCTACAGCTTGAGGTGTATGACCCGTGGCAAAAAGGAAGACAACCGCCGGCACAGAAACAAAAGCAGTACCAAAGACTGGTATCAGAGACAATATAGCGGCGATGACACCCCAGAGAGCTGGATGGGGAACACCGAAAATAGCCAATCCTACTCCCATCAAGAATCCTTGGAGTAAAGCAATTAATAAGAAGCCGAGCATCACGCCATTCACCGCTTTACTTAATCGATTCATTATTTTCTCATCATTGGCATCACTGAGAGGGGAAAGAGTGATAAAAGACTTGGTCCATCTTTCTCCATCCTTTAAGAAAGAAAAAATAGTCAGAAGCATCAAAAGAAAAGAAAAAATAGTAGAAAAAGTAGTGGTGAAAATTTGCGCCATATTGTCTGAGATAGAAGAAATCAATTCCAGAATTTTAGAATTAATGTTGAAATTAACTCCAACGGGTAAAACAGAGTTAATGCTATCTTCAATCGAAGACAAGAAGATGTTCGTGTGCCCAGAGGTAACAATATTGTAGTAAACATCTTGAGATTGATTGAAGACTAGTACACCGATGAGTAGAAGTGGCCCACAAAACATGACGACGAAGAGTAAAACAGTCACAAAGGAAGATATCCAGTCTGGCAACTTAGTCCTTCTAAAGAGATTGTAAATAGGATAAAGAACGATAGAAAACGATGCTCCGAGGACTAGGACTATCCAAAATGGGCGAAAAATAAAGAAAGTAAAAACAAAAGTTATAAATAAAAGACCAAAAAAGAAGTACTTTTCAAATATTTTTGTTTGCATGTATATATTATAGCTATGTTATCAAGTAAACTCAAGGATTGCTTGCCTTTTCGCGATATTTAATATAGTATATAGCCTATGGAATTTGCAGTAATACAAACAGGTGGCAAGCAGTACAAGGTCTCCAAGGGGACAACTGTTACCATTGAGAAAATCAAGGGAGAATATACAAAGGGAGATAAAATCTCTTTTGACAAGGTTCTCTTGGTTGATAATGAGAAGGATACGACCATCGGTGCCCCTTATATCGCGGGTGCGAAGGTTGATGCTGAAATAGTAGAAATCGGCCGAGCCCGCAAGGTCCTAGTGATGAAGTATAAACAGAAATCTCGCTACCTACGACGCAACGGTCACCGTCAACCATTCTTCAAAGTAAAGATAACTAATATAAAATAAAAAAAATCCCCGGAAAGGGGATTTTTACTTGACAAAAATTTAAAAAGACGTATAATGTAATGAGTTCCTTGTCCTCTTGTCATTCCGGCCTGAGACACCAAGGAAGCTTGTACCATCAACCCCTGAGGACTGCAACATGCGCCATGTACCAAGTTCCTCCCGTTCGACGCTTGCCGAAGAAGCGGCTCGTGTCGCCCTGGCACGCCACGCTGCTCGCATCCGCGCCGGCATCCTCGTGATGGACGCGCCATCCGCCACACACATGGTGATGACGCAGCCCACCACGCGAATCCGCATGATCCGCGCTGAGAAAGGAGCATGCGTGTGCATGCGCAGCGGACTGCAACACCGAGCCAGCCGGGCGGACCTACGCCGAGAAGACCGTCGTGAGTTCGAGGAGGTCCTCCTCGAACGTTCGGAGACCCGCTCGCGGCGCCCGAAGTCCTAAGGGGAAGATGTCGTAGCCGTATCGGCTACATCACCAGCCAGTCGTTCGCTTCATTGCGGATGACTGGCTGTTCCCTTTTATTGTCTATTTTTTAGGGCATTGCTTAGAGTTGCGTTGTCAGAATATTCTAGTTCAGTGCCAGTCGAGAGCCCGCGACCGAGGGAAGAGATTTTTATATTCACTTTACCAGACACCTCTTTCAACTGTTCACGAACATATTGGTCCGTGTGGTCACCCTGCGGATTTAGGGAGAAGGCGAGTATAACTTCCTTTAATTCTTTGCTCCCAGAAATTTTCTTTTTCAATTCCTCGATGCGGACACGAGACTTGGTCGTCTTCTCGACGATGGGCACGAGTCCTCCGAGAATAAAATATTTACCATGATACACCCGACTCTTCCGGACACTTTCTAAGTCAGAATCTTTCTCCACCACCATGAGCGTAGAGGAATCGACATTCGTGTCAGCACATATATCACAGACGTTGCCCTTATTGTTTTTTATTAAAAAGAAACGAAAACATTCTTTACACTGAGCGACCTCTTTCTTCAACTCTAGAACGAGTTGGGAGAAGTTGTCAGCATAAGTACCATTTCGAGACATCAGGAAATATACGAAGCGTCGTGCTTGTCTTTCTCCAATACCAGGAAATTCTTTAAAGAATTCGGTCAATTTATCTATCGTGTCCATTATTTGATTTTAACTAAAATTCATCCAAATCGCCACTAACTCGAGAAGGGGCGAAGTCACTTAGGCTATTCTTCTCTAGACTCAAGAAGGTCGTCGTCTTTTCGTCGAAGTGTAAGTCTATCTTGCCGGTTGGACCATTGCGGTGCTTTTCGATAAGGATTTCGGCAATGTTCGTCTTCTCAGACTCATCCTTACCCTTGTCTTCGCGATGAATGAACATCACCACGTCGGCATCCTGTTCGATAGAACCAGAGTCACGAAGGTCAGAAAGTCTAGGTTTACCACCACGAGATTCCACTGCACGAGAAAGCTGGGAGAGGGCTAGCACTGGCACATCGAGCTCTTTCGCTAGGCTCTTCAAAGAGCGAGAAATCTCTGTAACTTGGTTCACCATCGAATCATAATTCTTGGAAGTAGTCATCAACTGCAAGTAGTCGACGATGATGAAGTCGAGACCCTTCTCGGCTTTCAATCGGCGACAGAGAGCCTTCATGCGGACGATGGAGTTGCCGGGTTGGTCGTCAATATATATTTTCGCCTTTGCTAGTTTATCTAATGAGTCACGAATCAAAGAGAATTCTCGATCAGAAGAAAGTCGGCCAGTGCGCAAGTTCCAAGCGTTCACTCGCGACTCCGCGGAGAGCATACGGTCGACTAATTGCTGTGAGGACATTTCGAGAGAGAAGATGACTACAGATTTGTCATGTTGTACCGCAGCCATACGAGCCATATCGAGGGCAAGCGTTGTCTTACCCATACTTGGTCTCGCCGCGAGGATGATGAGGTCCGAATTTTGGAAACCAGAGAGCATCGTATCCAAATCTTTGAAACCAGTGGGCAGACCTCGGAGCATTCCCTTGTTCTCATGCAATTTTTCTAATCGCTCATAGGCTTCAGGAAGAGCATCCTTCAAGCTGGTGTACTTTTGATTCTTGGGAGAAGAAACAACACTGAAAACTTTCTTTTCAGCCATATCCAGAATGTCATCCATATGATCATCACCTTCTTCGAAAGCAAGTTCGGAGACGTAGTCCGCCGCTTCAATCAAACTTCTCAAAACATATTTTTTCTGAACGATGTCAGCATAATGTTTGACGTTAGTAGAGGAGGGGACACCGTTCACAATCTCGGCTAGATATTGGTTGCCACCTATCGCATCAAGTAATTTCTGTTCTCCTAATTTCGTCGAAAGAGAAAGCATATCAATCGGCTCGTTCTTGTTCGAAAGGTCGAGCATCGCTTTAAAAATTAATTTGTGTTTCTCTACGTAGAATGAATCCGGGGCAATGATGGCCTCCACTTCTGTAATCGCTTCTTTGCGAAGCATAATAGAACCTAAAACTGCTTTTTCTGACTCGATACTTTGCGGAGGAATGCGTATGTTGCCCTGCTTGTTGTTCTTAACCATGGAGTCATTCTAGCATAGAGAAAACATAGGGGAAGGGAGGGAAGTGGGCAAACATGTTATTAAAATGTGGAAAGCGAAAGAGATACAGCAAAAATGAGTCCGTGTCGGAGCCCTTTAGGGTTAAGCGGCGAATTTTTGCTGTATCTCTGGCGCTATGTTAAAATTATGATATGTCTAAAAAAGTATTGTTATCAGGGGTGAAACCGACCGGTGCCCCACACCTCGGCAACTATTTCGGAGCGATGAAACAATTCGTCGATATGCAGAAGGAGTACGAAAGCTTTGTTTTCATTGCTGATTATCATGCCCTGAATTTCATCCAGAATAAGAAAGAAATGGAGGACAACATCATCGGTGTTTTACTCGACTATCTAGCTATCGGCCTCGACCCCAAACAAACAACAATTTTCAAACAGTCCGACGTCTCCGCTCATACGGAACTCGCTTGGATTTTCGACACGATTACTACTGTGCCTTACCTAGAGCGAGCCCACGCTTTCAAAGACGCTAAAGCCAAGAATAAGGAAATAAACGTCGGAACTTTCAACTATCCAATGTTGATGGCGGCAGATATCTTGCTCTATAGCCCAGACGTCGTGCCTGTGGGTGCCGACCAAAAGCAACACGTCGAATATGCACGAGACACAGCAGAGAAATTCAATCGTATCTTCGGAGAAACTTTCAAATTACCAGAACCGAAAATCTTGGATGATGTGGCCATCGTTCCCGGTATCGATGGACAGAAGATGTCGAAAAGTTACAACAACCACATCCCGCTCTTCGCCGAGTATGAAGAAATCAAAAAGTGTGTGATGGGTATCGTCACTGATTCGGGTGGAGATATTCCGAAAAATGTTTATGCCATACATAAACTCTTGCGCCCAGCGGCCGAGCTTCTGCCTATTTATGAAAGCAAGGCCGGTAAGTATAAAGAGTTGAAAGAGCTATTGATTGAGGACTTGGAGAAATTCATTGCCCCACTGCGCGAAAGAAGGAAAGAATTGGCGAAAAACATCCCCGAAGCTTTGAAGGTCCTAAAAGATGGTAATGAAAAGGCCAGAAAAATAGCTGAGGAAAAAATGCTCCAAATTCGAGAAAACATAGGTGTAAAACTCTAATATCTAATGATTGCAAAAATGGTTCTATTTGCGGTATAATAAACAAATGTCAAAAGCACGAATATTTTTCATTTTTGGTATCGTTATCGCCGTCTTACCATATCTTGGATTTCCAGTTTTCTGGAAAAATCTTTTATTGTCATTACTCGGACTTGGACTAGCATTCTTCTCTTACCTGATTCACCGAGAAAATAAAGAGAGGATGGAAGATAAAAAAGATTTTGAAAATTTCTCAGAAAATAATTTCATCGAGAACTAGATAAACTAATGAACGAAATAACACACAAAGCACATAATAATTTAAATGTCATTCTTATCGCTATCGCCTTTTTCGCGATGGGTACTTATACCGGTTACCGCTATCAACCAGCCATCAATATGGTGAATGGTATCTCCGGTAAGGAGACAACAGTGGCAACGACAGCCGACTTCGCGCCGTTCTGGAAAGTCTGGAATACGATTAATGAGAAATACCCAGATGCGAAAGGTGTGTCTGATCAAGACCGTGTCTATGGAGCTATCTCTGGACTCATTAGTTCACTCAACGACCCATACAGTGTCTTCTTTAAACCCGAGGAGGCGAAAATGTTCGAAGATGAGATTTCTGGTACCTTCAGCGGTATCGGAGTGGAAGTAGGCGTTAAAAACAAGATTTTGACCGTTATCGCCCCACTTAAAGACACGCCAGGATACAAAGCTGGGCTTAAATCAGGTGATAAAATTTTAAAAATTGATAAATCAATAACGAGCGATTTATCAATAGACAAAGCGATAAAATTAATTAGAGGAGAAAGGGGAAC
>JBAZWP010000006.1:0-29422 GCA_041660345.1 Minisyncoccota bacterium | reverse complement strand
GGAAAATGCTTTGAGTGATGGATTCAGGGTGGGGGAAGAAGGAGAAACCTTGGTCGTTGAACCGCTCTTCTTCTCACCGGCGAATATAAATGCGAATGAATTAACCTTCGACTGGTCTATCAATGGGGACAGGATTCCTGTGCCTAGCCCTAGGAATGAACTCTCAGTCAAAGGAGAAACTGGAAAGTCCGGAAGCGCAGTAATTAGGATTATAATCAATAATATCAATACTCTTTTCCAGAGTATGGAGAAACAAATAACTGTAGAATTTTAAAAAATGAAAAAATTTTTACCATACATTTTAATACTGATAATTATTACTGGATTTTTAACAATATCAAAACCTGCTAATGCTCAAGATGCGTGCACGGTGCAATCTGCGGTATTCAATCCATCAGGAGAACAATCAGATAATTGGTACAAAGATAACACAAAACAGTCCGTACAAGTCATTGTAAAAACAGAAAATTGTCAAAATAAAACTCTTGAATTAAGTATCCGAGAAGCAGATAGTTGTGTTGGTTGGTGTGATAATACTATCCCTGAAATAAACCGTAAAAGTATGCAAATGGGGAACAATAATACTTTTATTTTAAATTTAAAGGCTGGCGAAACAAAATGCGATGCAGGTTTTGGTTTTGATTGTAATTATTATATAGAAATATCTGGTGACGCTGACTTTGTCTCTGATGGAGAACCAGAAGGAAATTTATTATATGAATGTGACGCCGTGGCGGGCTATATTGGTTGCTTAGAAGATTGGATTGTTGGACCTATTTCTTTTGGTTCTAGTATTCAAGACGCATCAAGACAAAATGTGGTCAATTTGCCAGCGGGTGGAACAACCTCGAAGTCAACAGACACAACCTACCAACCACTCGCCCGACTACCCGGACTCCAGGAATCATACGACACAGCCAAAGAGTGTGCCCTGGGAGATTATTTAAATACAATAATTAAAATTATCATTGGTCTCTGTATTGTCCTCGCTGTATTTATGATTTTCATTGGAGGATTAGAATATATGAGCAATGAAATAATTTCCAACAAAGAACACGGCAAAGAGAGAATCAGGAATGCCATTTTGGGGCTTCTATTGGCTTTGAGCGCATACACGATTCTCAACACTATCAACCCGGCCCTGCTTAATGTGTGCTTAAAATTAGATACTGTTAAAATAGCTATTGAAGGAGAGGTCGGTATTTTGGGAAAAACAGCAGTCATTGATGGAAAAACTATTACAGCCTGCAAAGAAGATGATATGGTGTCGATGACCCTATTTGGGCATTCAGGTGTAAGAGTACATAAAGAAATAAAAGCTAATTTAGAAAGAGTAAATGCAAGGTGGTTGGCAATACCAGAGGCAAAAAGATATAAAGTTAACACTGTGGAAGGATATGTTTGTAAACCAGTAACAAATAAACCAGGATACTGGTCTGCTCATGCTTTCGGCTTAGCTATAGATATAAATGCAGCCACCAACCCATATGGTTCAACCTTAAAAACAGACATGATGTCTCCTCCTTCCTATCCTAATTATCCTTTTGCCAACGTTTTTGCATTAGAGGGTTGGGGATGGGGTGGAAATTGGTCAAAAATAAAAGACGCAATGCATTTTAGTAAATACCCACTAGCGGAACAAGGAAATGGTAAGTTAAATTAACATGACAAGGAGAAATTTTATACTTTTAATAATAGTTCTAGTAATTGTAACAATTTCAATTTTTGGATATTTTTCTTTCTCAAAAAAAGGTAATCTAATGCCGGACGAGGGAGGAACAAATTTCTTTTTTGACTTCAATCCATTTAACAATAAGGGGAAGACTCCTGATAGTACAGACCCAACCGATGTGTCAGGGTACGTGCCTCCGGATGAGAATGGTGAAGTTAGAAACATGAAGTTAATGAAGGTCTCCTCAATGCCAGTAGCGGGTTATGGAATTTTTATGAAAGAAAGATTCAAGGAGGTACCCGCAATCGTTGCCGGAGAGGCAACCAATGTAGCAGAACCGACGGCAGAGGGGTCTAAGTCGGCCACAAGTAAACCCGTAGCCCCAATGACAGAATTTGTACCCGCAGTAAGGTATGTCGCTCGAGCGACTGGTAATATTTATCAAACCTTCGTCGATAAAGTCGATGAGAGAAAATTTTCAAACACTATAATTCCGAAGGTCTACGAAGCATATTTCGGCAACAAGGCTGAATCAGTAATCATGAGGTATCTGAAGGAAGATGAGAGGACAATAGTTACCTTCATTGGATCATTGCCTAAAGAGTACCTAGGGAGCGACACTGCCACCGACAATGAGATAAAAGGTTCATTTTTGCCCGACAATATAAAAGACTTGGTTCTTTCTCCAGATTCTTCTAGTATTTTTTATTTACTAAACAATAAAGATGGAGCCATTGGTGTAACCTCAGGAACATTGGGGGAGAAGAAAACACAAGTTTTTGATTCATCTTTCACTGAATGGCTCTCTTCTTGGCCAAGTTCAAAAATGATAACGATTAATTCGAAACCTTCTGGTTTATTTCCTGGTTATGTGTATTCGATTGACCCAAGTAAAAAAGATTTAACTAGAATTCTCGGAGGAATCAATGGTCTGACCACCCTCGGAAGTCCTAATGGCAAATTAATATTATATGGTGACAATAATCTACTGTTAAATGTCTATAATGTAGATAATGGAGAGATAGAACAAATAGGAGTAAAGACTCTGCCTGAGAAATGCATCTGGGGTAGCGTCAGTGATGTTTTGTACTGCGCCGTCCCTAGGACTATTGGTGGAGGAATGTACCCTGACTCTTGGTATAAAGGAGAAGTATCTTTCTCTGATGAGATATGGAGGATTGATTTAAATACAGGCAATACCACCAAGATGGCTGACCCGGTAAGTGTGGAGGGAGGAATGGAAATAGATGGAATCAAGCTTGGACTCGACAGTGAAGAAAATTATCTATTCTTCATAAATAAGAAAGATTCTTACCTCTGGAAACTAAACCTTAAATAGAGCCAATGTAACGAATAACCACTCTTCGAGAAGGACCGATTCCGACGGATTCGGTTTTTAAGTCTTGTGCGTCAGCCAGGAATTCATGTACCACGCGACGTTCGAAAGCGGGCATAGGATCAACTTCGACACTCGACTTGAAGTATCGAGCTCGCTCGGCCATCATATGAGCCACCGCACGCAGACTCTCGATGCGTTTCTTCTGGAAACCATTGATATCAATCATTATCTCGAGTCCTTCTTCATTTTCGGGTGTTTTGTTTTCTAAAATACGTCGAACGATGTGGTTCAAGGCATAAAGTCCCTCGCCCTCGCGTCCTAGAAATAAGTGGGGTTCTTTAACCTCAACACCAAAGTAAGTAATAGTTGGTTCTTCAACAACTGAAACATCATTGACGCCGACAGACACCTTTTCGATTAATTCTTTTATTAAATTTTGTATTTCTTTCTTGTCCATAATTTAAATAACATCTAAATGCTTTGTCTTGTTGGCATATATTTGTTGTCCAACAGCGAAAAGGTTGCTGGCGATCCAGTATAGAGCGATAGCTCCAGAAACTTTATAAGCGATGAAGGCTACCAAGAAAGGGAAAACATATTTCATTTGAGTCTGCATACTCTTGGAGAAATTGTCTTGGAAAGAGTTTTTATCCCCCGACAAGTGAGGCTTCGGCATAAAGTGCGCCTGAAGGTATTGAGAGACACCAGCCAAGAGAGCTAAGAGTAAACTCTTCCCATGAATATCTATCAGGCCCAGAAATGATGTATTGATATGTGGAGGAACGTTAACAAAAGAATACAAAGTATCTGCATTAAAGCTGAGCCCATTCAAGAAGACATAATAAAGGGCAAAAATGATTGGAATTTGTATTAACATCAAAAGACAGCCCGAGAAAGGGTTGGCTTTGTACTTTTTATAAAGTTCGAAGGTTTGCTTGGCTTGCTCTTCTTTACTGGCCCCACTTTGCTTAATATTGTTGATTAAAGGGGCTAAAGCATTCATTTTAGCCTGTCCCACGATAGCCCTCTGAGAGAGGGGGTAGAGTACAATTTTAACAAGAATAGTTAGTATTATAATAGCCAGGCCAACATCACCCCCAGGGATTACTGAAATTAAAACAGCCAATATGTTTACAAGTGGCTTGTATAAAGCTATATTCCAAAGACTGGACAACATTTCCTAATTCTATACGAAAATTGCAGAAAATACTAGTTTCAAAAAACTATGGAACATTGTCCACTTGAGGAGTAGTATAGGGGTGACAACGTCGAATACGATTAAGGCTAAGGAGAAGTCCCTTCCAGAGGCCATATTTTTCTAAGCTTGTTTAGAATACTCAGAGCAGGTCGGGTAAAAAACACAATTTCTTTTTGTAAATCTAGAAATGTTTTTTTGATAAAAGTTAATTAATTTTATTAAGAATATATTTAATTTCATTTTCAAGATTTTGAATTCCATCGTGCTCTTTACTTTTCCTACCAGAAAAAACCTCTTCACTCTTTTTGCCAAAAAACATAATGCCAGCAAGGCTTTTCGGTAAATCTTTTTTATATTTTCCTAAAACTAAATATCCACGTCGACGTAAAGAGTTACGTTTCACCGCGCTCTTGGTCACCGACTTCGGCACCACGAAAGATAGGTGAGGGGAGTTCATATTTTTATCCAGAAAAAATTTGAAACTCAAATTAGTAGAATTGATAAATTTCCCTTTTTGTAAAACAAGTTCAAAAAGCTTTTTATCAACTCTATTTTTTTTAGGAAGCATAAAAATGCAAAAACTAAACCGTTAATTTGGCTCGTCCTTTTCTTTTTCTCCTTTGGATTACTTTTTTGCCGTTTTTAGTACGAGAACGAACTAGAAAACCGTGAGTTTTCGCTCGTTTTCTCTTTTTGGGTTGATATGTTTGTGACATCTCTCAATACTATAATAAAAAGGATGATTAGGCAAATACCCGACTTTCTGTTATCCACAGATTATAAACATAGTTAATAAGTTTTTAGTAGTTCCCTTAATGAAAAGAAGTAGTATAATCTGGAACACATGGATACAAAACAACTGTGGAAAAATTGTTTAGCAGAGATAGAAGGGAGTGTTTCGAAAGCAAACTTTAGTACCTGGTTCAAGAGTACTTCTATCTTAAAAGAAGAAGCAGGTATTATTTATGTAGCCGTACCAAATGAATTCGTGCGAGATTGGCTTAAAAACAAATATCACAAACTAATAACCAAAACCATCGCCGACACGTATGAAAACATGCGTGCAGTCGAATATATCATAACCAAAGTAGAGAATAATAAGCAGGAAGTGGCTATCATCAATACAGCCTTTATAAACAAAGAACTTCCCCTAAAAGACTTATATATCAACCCGGAAGACAATCTGAACTCCCGTTATCGCTTCGATTCTTTCATCGTTGGCGCATTTAATGAATTAGCCTATGCAGCCTCCCAAGCCATTATTGAGTCCCCAGGAACCAAATATAACCCTTTCTTCGTATACGGAGGTACGGGCTTAGGTAAAACCCACTTAATTCAAGCAGTAGGAAATTCTATCAAAGAAAAGTATCCAAATAAAAAGGTACACTACATCACCCTAGAAAAATTCGCGACTGACTTCATTAATTCCCTACAAGGCAATAAAGCAAACTCATTCAAAGAGAAATATCGCAAATATGATCTCCTAATTATCGATGACATTCAATTCATAGGGAAGATGGAGAAAATTCAGGAAGAATTATTCCATACTTTTAATACTTTCCATGAAAACAATAAGCAAATTATCTTCTCCTCCGACAAACACCCTAATTACATTCCGGAATTGGCCGACCGTTTAAAGTCGCGATTCGCGGCTGGAATGATAGTGGACGTTGTAGAGCCTGAATATGAGTCTCGCTTGGCGATTTTGAAAGTAAAATTACAAGAACTTGGTATTGATTTGGGCGCAGAAATTACAGAATATGTCGCTTCTTCCGTTCAAGGAAACATTCGAGAGCTCGAGGGTAGTCTAAACACCATCATTTGCCAGTATCGTCTTAAAAATAGGCCCCTAACGCTGCCGGAAATAAAGAATTTACTAAAAAACAACATTAAGCCGAAGAAAAATGTTGCTATTAAAGATGTGGTAAAGGTAGTCAGCGAACACTACAACATTGATGAATCTTCTATCTATGAGAAAACCCGCCGGAAGGAGATAGTGAAGGCTCGACAGATTGTGATGTTCTTGCTTCGAGAAGATTTCAATGTGTCTTATCCATTAATTGGACAAAAGCTCGGTGGTAAGGACCACACAACAGTCATCCACTCTTACCTAAAGATAAAAGACAGTCTGAAGAACGACCCACAGCTTCTCCAGGAGTTGGAACAAATAAGAATTATGTTTAAGTAGTGTTGATAAGTACTTAAGAAGCTAGAAATAACCACGGGAAATTCGAAAGGTAAATGTTGATAAAAAATAAAAACATAAAAGTTAACAAAATTATTAAAAAGTTATCGGGTTGAAATCAAAGAGAAAATTAATAAAATAAGTATATAAAATAAGGGTTAAAATAATTATACACTTATCAACAGGACTAATAGTATTAATAAATTATATATAGAAGATATAAACATATGAAACTAGAATGCGGGATTGAAAAAATAAAAAGTGCAATTTCTCAAGTTGAAAGAATCACAGGGAAAAACTTAACCCTCCCTGTTTTAAATTCAATTCTTTTTATTGCTTCAGGTAAGTCTCTTAAACTTCGGTCTACAAATTTAAGTTTAGGTATTGAGATAGAAGTGCCAGCGAAAATAGAAAAAGAGGGAGTGTTGGCAATTTCCGGTTCTGTTTTAAGTGGGGTCTTTTCTAATATAATTCAAAACGAGAATATATCACTAGAAGGAGTGGATGGTAATTTATTAGTCAAAACAAAAAAAAGTAAAATAAAAATAAAAGGGCAGAGCCATAATGACTTTCCAACCATACCAAAAGTTGAGGGGGAATCATTTATTATTGAACCCAAAAAATTGGTTGATGGTATTAAGTCTGTTTATTATAGTTCTTCGGTTTCAGATATAAAACCAGAGATTTCTAGTGTTTATATTTATGGGGACAATGATTTTTTGGTTTTTGTTTCCACTGATTCTTTCAGGTTGGCGGAGAAAAAGGTTAAAGTTAAGAATTTAAAAGAAATCCCAGGAATTCTTATACCATTTAAAAATGTTCCTGAGATTTTAAGAATCTGCGGAGACATCCAATCTGAGATAAAAGTTTGCTTTAATAAAAATCAAATATCTTTTTCCTCTGATAATGTTTATTTAACTTCTAGAATCATTGATGGAGTATTCCCAGATTACCGTCAAATTGTTCCCCAAGAGTTTAAAACTGAAGCTGTTGTTCTAAAACAGGATCTATTGAATGCTTTAAAATTATCAAATATATTTTCCGATAAGTTTAATCAACTAAACCTATCTGTTAAGCCTAAAGAAAAAGTTTTTGAACTCTCTTCTCTTAATAATGATGTGGGAGAAAATAAAACTTACCTAGATGGAGCTTTATCTGGGGAGAGTGTTGAACTAGGTTTTAATTATAAATACTTTTTAGATTGTTTCCAGGCCATCAATGTTGATAGTATGTCCATAAAGCTCAACCAATCATCTAGGCCTATTGTGGTAATGGGGACAGGAGATAACTCATTTACTTACTTAATAATGCCGATGAATAGATGATAGAGATCAAGGATCTATTAATACGTTTTCAAAACTTATTTCTTTCTGAAGAAGTAAAAAGGGAAACCATTCGTGGTGTTATTTCACAAACTATCAATCTTCCTCTTAAAAAAGAAGATGTGGAAATAAAAAATAATATTGTTTATTTAAATATAAAACCTGTTTATAAAAATGAAATTTTTATAAAAAAAGAACAGATTTTTAGTGAGCTGAAAAGATTATTAGGTAGCAAATCTCCTAGTGATGTACGCTAGCTAGGGAGAAACTTCAAAGGTTGAGCTTACTTCAGCTCTGTTGTAAACAGTATCATAAGAAATTATTTTTATATCGTTTTGGCTTCTCAAGTTGTCTAGTTCTTGTGGAATAAAAGAAAAATTCTGGTTACTTGTTGTCCCTATATAGGTATCATTAACAAAAACATCCATCTTGTTTATGGGGAAGCGTCCAGTATTAGAAATATTCAAATATATTCTTTGGCTGGCGCTGTAGACTTTATTAGGATTGGGTTCAGTAATTGAAATCACAGGCTGCGAATAAGCAGTATGAACATCATCTGTTAAGACTGGTTTATCTACTGAAGTTACTGTTTTATACTTGTAACCATTTTGGCTCCACCAATTTTGTATCGGTATTTCCCAATGATTAAATTGAGAGTCATTACTTGGGTTAGCTGGTGCCGGGCCCAGAATATCTTTTCTATCAACCCAATACAATATCGAGTGTACATTAGTTATTACTTTCTCCTCAATTGTCTCTCGTGGAGTAAATTCTGTAGCTAGCTTGCCTGAGATTTTGTCTATGAAGAAACTCTCATTACCTTGCCAGAAGCCTCTTAAAACAGGTTTTATCTGTTTTGCGTCATAATCATAGTTTGGCTTTTCAAATTTATCACTTGGGATAACTTTCAGCGCTTCGTTCATATATTTATTCCAAATTGGTCCAGCCATTGCTACACCACCTTTTTTCATAGGCTTGTTGTCATTGTTCCCAGCCCAGACGCCGACGGCGATACTGGGAGTGTACCCTACAGTCCAAGCGTCCTTGTTGTTATTCGTGGTTCCTGTTTTTACGGCGACATCTTTACCAGGGATACGGAGCAGGGAGTTTGCGCCGAAGGTAGGAATTCTCGCTGTGTTGTCTGATAAAATATCAGAAATAATTAACGCTGTATTTTTAGGCAGCACTTCTTTTTCATTTGGTTTAAATTCTTCTAATACCTTTCCATTTAAATCCTCAACTTTTAGAATCCCGGTATAAGGGTTCCTTGTGCCGTTACTAGCAAAAACACTGTAAGCTGAAGTCATGTCAAGCAACGTCGCTTCGCCACCCCCGATAACTAGAGTCAGGCCATAGTGTCCGACATCAGTTAGGGTACTGATGCCCATATTTTCAGCTGTTTTGAGTGCGTCTCCTAGACCTACTAAATAAAATAACTTTACCGCTACAATGTTTATTGATTGTCCTAGAGCGTCACGCAAAGACATCGGTCCTCTGCTTTTGTTGTCATAGTTGTCTGGCATGTAACAATCTTTTTGGTTGTGCCCTGGCAAGGCTTTGCCTTTCCAGTCACAAGTGCTTTGAAACTCTGTCGGCAGGTCGAACAATACTGTTTCCGGGGTGAAGCCCTTATTAAAAGCAGTAGCATAGATAAATGGTTTAAAAGAAGAACCAGGCTGTCTCGCTGCGGTGGCTATGTTGAAATTACCATCAATTTCCTTGTCAAAATAATCTCTAGACCCCACCATTGTTAAAATTTGTCCGGTTGTTGGGTCAATTGCCACCAAGCCCGCATTCGTTCCATTCCAATCTTTTGCATTTCGAAGAGCCCCATCTTTTACTATCTGTTCTGCCTTGGCTTGCAAGTCATAATTTAGTGTGGTGGTGACCTTTAGTCCCATTGTTTGAATCACTGCACTGCCATATTTTTGTTCCAAGTAATCTTTTATAAAGAAAACAAAATGTGGAGCTTTTATTCCACCAGTTTGTTGGGGTAGAAAGACAACCTTTTCACTCTTAGCTTGTTGATATTCTTCATCAGTAATCATCTGTAGTTCTTTCATTCTACCTAAAACAAAGTTTTTCCTTTCCTCCAACCTATCTTTATTTTTCCCATACGGAGACAACGTAGTTGGTGACTGGGGGATGGAGGCGAGATAAGCTGCCTCGGCCAGTGAAAGATCTATGGGCTTTTTCCCGAAATATGTTTTTGCCGCTTCTGAAATACCATAAAGTGTTCCACCATAAGGAACTTCGTTCAAATATAATTCTAAAATTTTTTCTTTCGGTAATGAGCCATCTATCTTAATAGCTAAAACCCATTCCTTTATTTTGCGACCCAGACTTCTCTGGGGAGTGAGTAAGGTATTTTTAACCAATTGTTGAGTAATAGTGGAACCACCAGTGACTCTCTTGCCAGTTAGTTTAGCTAGGACAGTAGCGCGGATGATAGAGAGAACGCGGATTCCCTTATGGGTATAGAATTCTGAGTCTTCAACTGCGACCGTTGCATTCTTGATATTGACTCCCATATCAGCGAAAAAGATATTTGTCCTCTTAACGTCGTGGTTGATGTCGTAAAGCAAAATTTCTCCTGTACGGTCATAAATTTTAGTAGAGTTTACAATTTTCCTATCTTCGAAAGAGTTAAAATCAGGAATCTTGAGCGAAGATAACCAAATAATAACCAAACTACCACCAATTATCACAATTCCTATGAGTAGAAGTGTTATATTCCTGGCTAAAGTGTCCTCTTGGATGAATTTTTTCATTGTGTTTAATTATACCAGAAGGTGTGGTACAATTCGAATTATGAAAGTGGTAACTGATGAGCAAAAAATCGATAATCTAATCGAGCGAGGAGTCGAAAATGTTTTCGTCAAAGAAGACTTAAAGAAGAAATTACTTTCTGGTAAGAGACTAAGGGTCTATCTGGGCATTGACCCGACTGGGCCTACTCTTCATATGGGGCACGCCATACCACTTAAAAAACTTAAGGAATTTCAAGAATTAGGGCACGAGGTTATTCTTCTGATGGGGGACTTTACTGCGATGATTGGAGACCCAACAGACAAATTGGCTAGCCGCAAACAACTAACTCACAAAGAGGTTTTAGATAATTTAAAAAAGTATAAGAAACAAGCTAGTGTTTTTTTGAAGTTCGGTAGTTTTGGTGGTGCTCAATTTAAATTTAACTCTAAGTGGCTTGCCAAGATGAACTTTGGTGATGTTTTAGACTTGGCTTCTCGTATGACCGTTGACCAAATGTTGAAACGCGACATGTTTGTTGTTCGAGCCAAAGAGGAGAAGCCAATTTTTATCCACGAATTTTTATATCCCCTCATGCAAGGTTATGATAGTGTGGCGATGGAAGTTGATGTTGAGGTCGGAGGTAATGACCAAACATTTAATATGCTAGCTGGAAGGCACCTAGCTTCTCAGATGATTCATAAAGACAAGATAGTCCTAGCCACTAAGCTTCTCGAGGATAATACCGGCAAGAAAATGGGTAAGACTGAAGGCAATATGATTACCTTTGAAGATTCACCCAACGAAATGTTTGGCAAAGTAATGTCATGGAATGATTTTTTGATATATAAAGGCTTCGAGCTTTGTACCGACGTCCCAATGAGCGAGGTTAAAGAATTCCAAAACAAAATTACTGCGGGGGCCAACCCTAAAGACTTTAAAGTTAGGCTCGCCAAAGAAATCGTTGCCATCTTCCACAACACAGAAAAGGCTAATAGTGCTGAACAAAATTTCACAAATACTTTTCAAAAAGGAGAAATACCCGAAGAGATGGAAGAAGTAAGTTCTACTGGTGGGAAGTTGTTGAGTGAAATGCTGGTGCAGGCAAAAGTGATTTCTTCTAAAAGTGAATTTCGGAGACTGGTAGAAGAAAATGCAGTTACGAATCTAAGTACGGAAGAAAAAATAAATGATATAAACTTTATTCCGAAGGTTGGAGACAAATTTAAAATAGGCAAAAGGAGGTTTGTGAAGATTTGTTAAGATAAAAAATAAAAGCCCCGAGCGGGGCTTTTATTTTAATTCTTGTCTTGTTCTTCTTCGTCTTCAAATTCAAAATTATCATCAAGGGGTTCTAGCAGCTCTTCTTCATCAAGGCCTTCATTAAATTCTCCCCCAACTTCTTCTTCATCGTAACTCATATATTTTATTTTAATCTTTTTAAAACGACCTCTAAAATAAGTTAATAAAAATTATTTTCTTTATTAATATCAAAAAGAGAGGTTTTGCGCAAGACCAATAAAACAAAAATGTGGATAACCCAACAAGCCACTAAAACCTTATATAAGCAAAGGCTGTAAGAGCGATAGCGATAGCATCTAATTCATCATCAGACTTAGTTTCTTCATCAATTTTTATCAACATCCTGACCATTTTCATCATTTGTTCTTTATTGGCTTTGCCGTAACCAGTAGTTGCCACCTTGATTTGAGGTGGAGAAGCTTCGAAAACTTTCAAATTTGCATTTTTGGCTTCATAAATTATCACTCCGCGAACTTCAGCTACTTGCATAACAGTCTTCTGGTTAGTATTTAAAAACAAAGTTTCAATAGCCAGAGTATCTATTTTATATTTTTTTATTATTTTTTTAACTTCCTGGCCGATTCGGGATAGTCTATCTTCAAAAGTCAGCTTGGCAGAAGTTTTGAAACATTCACTAAACAATAGATGCTCTTTATCACTGCGAGACTTTTTTTCTACCACCGCCACTCCCAACCTTTCATAGCCAGGATCAATTCCTAGAATTATCATAAAAGTTCTTTTTGTTTATTTTCTTTTTCTTTCGGTAAATCGAAACCCATATGCGCGTAGGCCTTAGGAGTGGCGACACGCCCACGTGCTGTTCTCTCGAGAAGACCTAGTTGAATTAGATATGGTTCCACCACTTCTTCGATAGTTGATTCTTCTTCAGCCAAAGCGGCGGATATCGTCTTGAGCCCGACAGCCCTACCGTTGAACTTTTCAATTAAAATTTCTAAAAACTTTCGGTCTGAGTGGTTAAGGCCGATTTCATCTACGGCAAGCATGGCTAGTGCCTCTTTCACTGTCTTTTTATCCAAGGACTTTTTATGAACTTGGGCGTAATCTCGGCAACGTTTCAAGAAATAGTTGGCAGTACGAGGAGTAAACCTACTTCTTTGGGCGATTTCTCGCAAGGCATCTTTTTCTAGATTAACTTTTAGCAGTTTACTCGAGCGATTAACAATATCCACAATTTCTTCGTTGGAATAAAATTCTAAACGGAAAACGCCACCCGAAAATCTTGAACGCAGGGGTGCTGACACGAGGGCCATACGCGTCGTAGCTGCTATTAGGGTAAAGGGAGGTAGGTCGAGCTGAATAGTCCTCGCCGAAGGCCCCTTGCCGATGATTATGTCCAACACACCGGATTCCATGGCAGGGTAGAGGACTTCTTCCACCATTTTGTTAAGTCGATGAATCTCGTCGATGAAAATGATGTCGCCTGGGGATAAATTGGTAAGGATTGAGGCTAAATCACCAACTTTTTCAATAGCTGGGCCAGAAGTTATCTTCATTTGCCTGCCAGTCTCCTTGGCAATTAGGTGGGCGAGGGTGGTTTTACCCAAGCCTGGGGGGCCGTAGAATAAGATATGTTCAGGGATTTGTTTCCTTTCTTCCGCAGCCCGGAGGAGGATTTTAACGTTGTCTTTTATGTGTTTTTGGCCAATGTAGTCTTCCCAGACATTCGGGCGGAGGGTCTGGTCAAGGAAAGAATCAATGCTTTCTTCGAGCTTGTCTACTGGGTCTTTGTCAGTTTTCTTCATTTTAGTGCTTGACATTTAATTAAGAGTATGCTATACTACTTATAGTGTGGTGTTATCAACACACTGTCCACATACTATTACACATTATAGCATTTGTAGGATGTTCCATCATAGTATAATGGTTTCAAGAGTTTTAGTAGAAGATTTTTAAGAAGACACTAATCTCTAAGCAATCAGCCACAGGTTATACAAAATTTCACAGGACGTTCCGGTTACTTTAACTAGTTTACGGGGGCTATCCTCCACGATTTTGTTACTTTCGGGGCTTAGCCCTAAAAGGATTGTTTAGAGATTAGTGTTTTTTTTGTTTTTACTCTTCTAGTAAATCAACAACGCTCTGTACTTCTTCGAGAGAGGTGATACCGTTTATTATTTTTACCATACCATCTTGACGCATTGAGAGGATTCCTTGTTTTTTGGAAACCTTTTTTATTTCTCTTTCACTTGGATTTTCGGGCATTATCTTTTCTATCTCTTCATCAGTTAGAATTGCCTCGAAGATGCCGATTCGGCCTTTGTAGCCAGTGTGATTACATTTCTCACAACCAACCGGAGCATATAATTTAAACCCAGCGTCGATATTTATATTGTATTTGGTTAAATCTTTTCCTTCGTCCTTAATACTATCGAGGACTGTCTTGATTGCCAGGTTATCTTTCTCATCTCCCGTCTTTTCCTTTTTACAATTCTGGCAGAGCTTTCTCACCAAGCGTTGCGCGATAGATAGTGACAGTGCCGAGACCATTATTTTTGGGTTCACTTCGAGGTCGATTAAACGGGGGATGACACCAGCGGCGTTGTTGGTGTGGAGTGTTGAGAAGACCATGTGTCCAGTCAAGGCGGACTGTACGGCAATCTTGGCTGTCTCTCCGTCACGTATTTCACCCACCATTATTACATCCGGGTCTTGACGGAGAATCGAACGCAGGCCTTCCGCGAAGTTATAGCCTCTTTTTTCATTGGTTTGCGTTTGGGTTATACCATCCAAGTGATATTCGACAGGGTCTTCGATAGTAATGATATTTATTTCGGTCGAGTAAATCCTACGTAGAAAGGCGTAAAGGGTCGTAGTCTTACCGGAGCCAGTTGGACCAGTGACCAATATCATTCCATTAGGTTTAGCTATTTCTTTCTCTACAATGTTGAAAAGATAAGGTTCGATACCGAGGTCTTCGAATTTCACCTGAATTGAATCTGGGTCGAGTATTCTCATCACGATGGATTCACCATAAGATCCAGGAATCATCGATGCACGGATGCTTATCTCTTTTTCATCCTCCATGATACTGAAACGTCCGTCTTGAGTTATTTTCGAAGTTAACTTCATGCCCGACAACAACTTGATACGCGTGTTGAGTAAGTTGTAGATATTCGTTTCAAAAAAAGTAACATCCAACAAGATGCCGTCTAGACGTAGACGCAACCTGCCTTTATCCTTTTCTGGTTCGATGTGTATGTCTGAAGCTTTAATCGCGATTGCTCCCGCCAAAATTATTTCCAAGATATGTGAGATTTTATGTATTTGATTTCCCTCAGATGCCTTCGCGATAAGCTGTTCAATGTCTTGCATTGTGTTAATATTTTTTCTCGTCTCTTTCAAAATTTCTCCTGAAATATCAATACCACCGATTTTCGAACTTTCGGCCATTGAAATTTCTTTATATCTGTCCCAAACTTTTTCTATGCTAGCGAGAGATGCCATATAAAATGTTGGCTCCAGATCTTGTCTTTCCATTGAGTCTTTTAACCTTCCAATCAATTCTGGAGAAGGAGAGCGCACGGCGATAAAAATATTTTTGCCGGACAACTTAAAAGCTGCAACCTTTTCTGCGCGGGCCTCTTCTTCTTTAATTGCACGCAAGGCTTCATTGTCGACACCGATACGAGACAAGTCGATGTAGGGAAGTCCATATTTAGACTCTGCGAGGACTTCCACCAACTGCTCTTCTTCCATTTTGTGTAAATTATCTAATTGTTTGTCTGATTTTTCTTCATCAAATGTGGCCATATTATGTAAAGTATATATTATTTTCGTCGTAAAAGATAATAGAATAACACTCTTTAATATATGTGTTAATATGACAACATGCTTAAAAAGGTGGCCAAAATTTCCAAAAACCCAAAAGATACTGAGAGGCTTGCAGCTTCTTTCCTAGAAGGTATTGTGAATAAAGGAAGCAAAAAAGCCTTAGTCGTAGGACTCTCGGGAGAGTTGGGTACAGGCAAGACAACCTTTACTCAATTCGTGGCCAAATATCTAGGTATCAAGAGGAAAGCGAGCAGCCCCACCTTTGTCATTATGAAAAAATATCCCATCAAGCACGGACAATATAAATTCTTGTTTCACCTCGACGCCTATAGATTAAAAAATGAAAAAGAACTTTTGCACCTGGGGTGGGAGGAAATTATCGGGAATAAGGAACACCTGGTCTTCATCGAATGGCCGGAAAATGTTAAAAAAATTATACCCCGGAATTCTGTTTCTATTGAAATTTTACACACCGAAAATGGCCATCGCACTTTCAAAATTAATAAAAGCAAAATGTTATAATTAAACAAATGGCTAAAGATAAAAAAACCTTAGTCTTGCTTGACTCACACGCCATCATCCACCGTGCTTACCACGCGTTGCCAGAGTTCCTATCTTCCTCCGGAGAACCAACCGGGGCACTCTACGGTCTCTCTAATATGTTGATGAAAATCATCACTGACTTGAAGCCAGACTATATTGTGGCTTGTTATGACCTACCACAGAAAACTTTTCGTCATGAAGCCTATGATGGATACAAAGCAGGACGGGCAAAGACCGATGATGCCTTAATCGTTCAACTACAAAACTCTCGTAAAATTTTCGAGGCTTTTAATATTCCAATTTACGATGCTCCTGGCTTCGAGGCGGATGATGTTCTGGGCACGATTGTTCATCAGCTACAGGGGGATAAGAAAATAAACATCATCATTGCTTCGGGAGACATGGACACAATGCAGTTGGTGGATGATAAGAAAGTTCAAATCTACACTCTTAAAAAAGGAATCAACGACACAATTCTTTATAACGAAGATGCAGTGGTGTCACGCTTTGGCTTTAAGCCGAAACTTTTGCCAGACTACAAGGGGCTTCGTGGTGATACCTCTGATAACATTATCGGTATCAAAGGAATCGGAGAAAAAACTGCAACCATTCTTATTTCTACTTTTGGGACAATCGAAGAAATTTATAAAAATATAAAAAAAGATGAAGAAAAGTTTAAAAAAATCGGCTTGACTCCTCGCATTATTGAATTGTTAAAAGACAACGAGGAAGAAGCCCTTTTCTCTAAAACTCTGGCCTCAATTAGGCTCGATGCACCCATCATTTTCAAAATACCCGAAAAGACTTTCTGGGAGAGTGCTGACCTTAAAAAGATTGAGCAGGCCTTTGCTCTTTTCGAATTTCGCTCTTTATTTGCAAGGCTGAAAGGATTTTTTAGTAAAAACAGTTCGGCGAGGTTAGAAGGATTCTCAGAATCCCTAGAAGCAAAGCCATCCGCTCCAACCAAAGATGTCGACTCCAAGATGTTAAAAGAAGCTTCCATTGCTCTGTGGTTGATAAATTCTGACATCTCTAATCCCAAGTTGGAAGATATTTTACTTTTCGGCAAAACGGATTCATTTAAGGTGGCCTATGAAAATATTTTCAAAAAATTAAAAGAAAAAAATCTAGATAAAGTTTATGAAGAAATTGAGAAACCTCTAATCAAGATTGTCGATGGAATGCAGAAATATGGAATTTTAATTGATAAAAAGTATTTTTCTAAATTATCAGATGAATATCACAAAGAATTAGATAAACTTACAGCCAAGATATATAAAATGGCAGGAAGCGAGTTCAATATTAATTCTCCCAAGCAATTAGGCGAAGTGCTTTTTGAAAAAATGGGAATGAAGTCTGGCAAAAAGAAAGGAGCGAGTGGCTCCTTCTCTACTAAAATATCTGTCCTCGAAGAATTAGAAGAAGGCAACCCAATAATTACAGAAATTATATCCTATCGTGAATTACAAAAATTATTGTCTACTTATATAGATGTGATTCCACAGATGACTAGCGGAGATGGAAGGTTGCATGCACAGTTCATCCAGAATGGCACAACTACTGGAAGGTTTTCTTCTTCAGACCCTAACCTGCAAAATTTACCAATCAAGAGCGAATTAGGGAGGAGAATTCGCGATGGCTTCGTTGCCGGAGAAGGATACAAGCTTGTAGCGTGTGATTACAGTCAGATTGAGTTACGTGTAGCGGCGATGCTCTCGGGCGATGAAAAGATGACAAAAATTTTTCATGAAGGGAAAGATATTCACACTGGTGTGGCCTCTTTTGTTTTCAATGTACCAATGGATAAAGTTGATAGTGAAATGCGTCGCAGGGCTAAGGTAATAAACTTCGGTATTATTTATGGGATGGGGGTCACAGCTTTGAGAAAAAATCTAGGTGGTACACGAGAAGAGGCCCAGAAATTTTACGATAATTATTTCAATCAATTTTCTGGAGTGCGAGACTACCTAGAAGAAGTGAAAAAGTTTGCAATTAAAAATTCTTATACCGAGACATTGTTTGGCCGACGACGTTACTTCCCGAACATCAACTCACGCATTCCTTTTCTTAAGAATATGGCTGAACGTACAGCTACTAATGCTCCAATCCAAGGTACGGCAGCGGATCTTATCAAGCTGGCTATTAGATATGTTGAGGAAGATTTAGAAAAAGCAGGAATCCTGGGTGAGGTACATCTGGTTTTGCAGATTCACGATGAATTGGTCTATGAAATTAAAGAAAGTGTGTTGGATCAAGCCTCAAAAATCATTGAAAAAGCCATGGAGGGGGTGCTTTCTAGGTCATATTTACACTATAAAAGCGAAGTTCCGCTGGTTGTCCACTCTGGTTTTGGTGACAATCTTGGGCAGGTGAAATAGTCTTTTTGGTGGTATAATTTATTTATGGAAAACATAGAAAATAGAAAATTAAAGTCTCCACATAGGAAGAGCGTGCACCATATTTTGGCACACTCTTATACTTTTTATTTCTTATTATTCATAATGGGATTCTTTCTGGATATTATTTTTCCGATTAAAATTTTTGAAAGTGTTTTAGTCAGATATTTTGGCGTTCTGGTTGTATTGTTTGCTACCTTTTTAATCTTCTGGGCACAGAGAACTTCTCGCAACTTGGACAAGAGCAATTTAACTAAAGAAAGTTTTCAAAAAGGGCCATATAATTTTACACGAGGTCCCACCCATCTCGGACTCTTTTTGTTAATCATTGGCTTTGGTTTCGTGGCTAACACCATTTTTGTTATCTTCTTTACTGTCGTTGCCTTCTTTATTACGAAACTTGTTTTCTTAAAAGAACAGGAAATGCTTCTCGAGGAACGTTATGGTGACCCATATCGAGAATACAAAAAAAGTGTTAGATTCT
The DNA here is from genome assembly GCA_041660345.1 of Minisyncoccota bacterium. Classification (GTDB taxonomy): domain Bacteria; phylum Patescibacteriota; class Minisyncoccia; order Phycocordibacterales; family UBA9973; genus UBA9973. Next base: position 10,441 of record JBAZWP010000006.1, on the reverse strand, counting down.
AAATATGATTTATCTTTTTGCTGGTGATGATTCTAAAAGGAAGAATATTGCCCTAGAAGACTTTACCAAGTCTTTGCCCTTTGATATGGCCACTTTTTTTATTAGTCGAAACAACTTTAACCCTGAGCAAATCGAAAGCTTGTATTCTGGTGCATCTTTATTCTCCGCTGTTTGCTCGGTTGTCTTTTCTAATATCTTAGAAAAGGAGGATCATCGTGATTTTGTTTTAGGGAAATTGGAAGAAATGGCTACTTCGCCGAATTTTTTTATTTTCATCGAATCCAAACTCAACAAGGCGACCTTGGACGCTTTCAAAGAAGCTCGGGCGGAGTTAAACATTTTCGAATTGTCCAAAGAAGCTAAGGAAAAATTCAACAATTTTCTTCTAGCGGATGCCTTCAGCAATAGAGATAAGTTAAATTTGTGGATTTACTATCGACAAGCGGTGGACAAGGGTGTCGGGTTAGAAGAGCTCGTCGGTGTCTTGTTTTGGAAAATTAAAGATATGATTCTGAAGAAGAACTTTTATAAGTTCAAAGAGGAAGAGTTGAAAAATATTTCTGCCAAACTCTCCTATCTATTACCAGAAGCGCGTCGCGAAGGGAGAGATGCAGAGGCAGTCCTGGAAGCCTTTTTACTTGAAGCTTTTTGAGAAAGCTGGTACTATCAGAATTACGCGCCCGTAGCTCAGTCGGTAGAGCAGATCCCTTTTAAGGATAAGGTCGTTGGTTCGATCCCAACCGGGCGCACAATGTCTTCAATAAGAACAGTAAACCATACACTTTTGTTTCTACTTATTTTTACCATAATAAGCTCAGTTGTTGCTTATCGTGTAGTGGTTAGTGCCTATGATACTGTTTATGAAATAAGTTCCAATAATTATAAAATTTTAAATAATTAAGAACTTCTCCAATTTAGATTTTTATGTCAAAAAGTATTTTTAAATTAAATACGAAGTTTAAGCCAGCCGGTGACCAGCCTGTGGCTATTTCACAGTTGGTGGAGGGTCTAGAGAAGGGGATGCAGAAGCAAACCTTGTTAGGAGCTACCGGCACGGGCAAGACTTTTACTATTGCTAATGTTATCGCCGAACACAATAAACCGACCCTAGTCATCGCTCATAACAAAACCCTGGCCGCTCAGCTCGCCCAAGAGTTTAAAGAATTTTTCCCCGATGCCGCGGTACACTACTTCGTTTCTTATTATGACTATTATCAGCCCGAAGCCTATATGCCAATATCAGATACTTACATAGAGAAGGACGCTTCTATTAACAAAGAGATAGATATGCTTCGCCACGCTTCTACTCAGGCACTGCTCACCCGACGAGATGTCATCATCGTCGCTTCTGTTTCGTGTATTTATGGTTTGGGGAGTCCGGAAGAATATGAAAAGGTGAATTTAAAGTTAAAGATTGACGACAAGATGGATAGACTAACTCTGATGAAGAAATTTATCGAAATTCATTTTGAGAGGACCAATGCCGACCTAACGCCGGGGACCTTCCGTTCTGTTGGAGGGAAGGTTGAGTTTATGCCTGTTTCCGAGACAGTGATGTACCAGATAGAAATGTCGGGCGGCAAAATTTCAAAAATTACGAAAGTTGACCCCATCTCTTCGCAAATTATAAAAGAAGAAGAAAATATTTTTGTCTTCCCAGCGAAGCATTTCATTACTGAAGATGAAAAGAAAAAGAGAGCCTTGATAAATATTAAAAAAGAGTTGAATGAACAGTTAAAGAAGTTCGAGAAAGAGGGGAAACTTTTAGAGGCAGAAAGGATTAAGAGACGAACTAACTATGATCTAGCGATGATTAAAGAGGTTGGTTACTGTAATGGCATAGAAAATTATTCCAGACATTTGTCTGGTAAAAAAGAAGGAGAACCCCCAGAAACCCTTCTTTCATACTTCCCACACAAAGAAGACGGTAGTGCGAACTTCCTGACAGTGATAGACGAATCCCATGTTACTTTGCCCCAACTTGCTGGCATGTATGCGGGAGACGCTTCTCGCAAAAAGACCCTTGTGGAATATGGCTTTCGCCTGCCTTCGGCCAAGGATAACCGACCTTTAAAATACACAGAATTCAGTGAGCGTATTGGTCCTGTTATTTATACCAGTGCCACTCCAAGCGAACAAGAACGCACCGAGAGTGCCCAGATTGTGGAACAAATCATTCGCCCTACTTATTTGGTTGATCCAGAAACAATTGTTAGGCCGGTAAATGAATCTCGCAACTATAAAGGCCAGATTGCTGATTTTATTGAAGAAGCAGAAAAAACAATTAAAAAAGGCTTCCGTGTCTTGGCGACAACTTTGACTAAAAAAATGGCGGAAGACCTGTCGGTGTATCTAAAAGATAAAAAAATAAAAGCTGAATACTTACATAGCGACATAAAGACGATGGATAGGATAAAGATTCTCACTCAATTTAGAAAAGGCGATTTTGATGTCTTGGTGGGGGTCAACTTACTTCGTGAAGGATTGGATTTGCCAGAAGTTGCTTTGATCGGGATACTCGATGCTGACAAAGAAGGATTTCTACGTTCCGAAACAGCCCTAATTCAAACTATCGGCCGTGCCGCACGCAACAGTGAGGGTAAGGTGATTCTTTACGCGGACAACTTAACTGGTTCTCTTGATAGAGCTATCAAAGAAACTATTCGTCGTCGAAATATACAACTGGCATTTAATAAAAAGAATGGCTTTAGTCCGAAAACCATCATCAAAAAAATACACGACATCACCGAAGCTATGGAAAGTGAACATGGTAAAAACGTTAATGCGGAGCTCTCTCTGGATTTAGAAGTATTCAAGCGTGCCTATAAGAAGGAAATTAATAAAGACAAAAAGGGAGTTCGTTTCGAATATGATAAGGGCGTTCTATCAGACCAGGAAATCGAATCTCTAATTTATCAGAAGATAATAAAAATGAAAGAGAAAGAAATGAATAAAGCCGTCAAGGAATTAGACTTCGAAACCGCCGCTATTCTGCGAGACGAAATTATTGTTTTACAGACTAAAACTGAAAAGAAGAAATAGCTTATTATTTATGGATAAATATGTAATATATTTTGCTGGTGGAACAATGAGGGGAGTATTCGGAGCTGGAGTAGCCACTGCGTTTGAAAGAAATAATTTTCGTAAAAAAATTGTGGCAATATATGGTGCGTCTGCTGGGGCAATGAATGGCGCATATCTTCTTTCTGGGCAGATAGAGCTGGGCTCGTCTATTTATTGGGAGAATTTACCTAACGGTTTCGTTTCTTATAAAAATTTTATTATAGGAGTCTGGCAACGCTTTCAGAGTAGATTTATTAAAAATGTTGTTAATGAAAATTTACGCGACCCACTGGACATTGATTATTTGATGAACATTGTAAAGAAAGAAAAGTATCTCGATGTCAAAAAAATAATTAGTCAGGAAATACCGCTCAACGTAAAGTTATTTAACTTAGACACTCATGAAATAGAGTACCTAGACGCTAGGCGGCCAGATATTCTGGAAATACTTGAAACCGCAGTTAGTGTTTTCCCGTACGTCCACCATGTTTCTACCATTGACGGTAAAAAGTACATTGATGCAGCTATAATGGAAATTATTGGAATTGATCATTTGAAGAAAAAACATCCAAAAGAAAAAATAATTATTGTGATCAACAGACCACCTCGAAAGAAACTACTTTTTTGGGCTAAAAATATAATAGAGGGTAAATTTATGGAATGGATGTTTCACGACTCAAGATTTTTCAAATTGCATTCTTGTGCAGAAGAAATATTAGCTAAGGATTTAGAAATAATAAAATTAGACCCAAACATAATTCTCATTGCTCCAGATGAAGATGTTTTAGTCCGTTCCAGAACTACTGACAAAAATTCGATCTTACAAATGTACAATCTGGGGATTAAGGCTGGAGGGGATGCATTAAGTAAGTTACTTTAATTTTTTATTTTTTCTGCTATACTGAAACCAATTGAATATAGATACACACCCCCTAGGAGTAGGTCTGGGTGTCATTCTGTTGTATATATGAAAAACGACAAAAACATAGACAAAATAAGGGTAGTAGGGGCACGAACGCACAATTTGCGTAATATTAACGTTGAAATGCCACGCAATAAAATGGTGGTTATTACGGGCGTGTCTGGGTCCGGGAAATCATCGCTTGCTTTTGATACCATCTTCGCCGAAGGTCAGAGACGATACGTGGAGTCCTTGTCTTCTTATGCGCGCCAGTTTTTAAATCAAATGCCGAAGCCGGACGTGGATGAAATTACGGGTTTGTCTCCAGCCATCTCCATCGACCAGAAGTCTCGCTCGAACAATCCTCGTTCGACGGTCGCTACAATTACCGAAATCTATGATTACCTCCGCGTGATGTATGCACGTATTGGTCATCCACATTGTCCGCAATGTGGAGAAGAAATAAAAAAGTTATCGAATGAAGAGATATTGAATTTCATTTTAGACAAAGTAAAAGATTTTGAGAAAAGTTCCACGGGCAAAAAAAGAAAAGTGATGGATGTTGAGTGGAATGAAACAGAGATTAGTATTTTCTCTCCAGTGGTGAGGGGACGCAAGGGAGAATACTATCAATTGCTCTATGATTTACTAGGGAAAGGTTTCTCGGAGATTCGTCTCGATGGGAAGATGTTGAAACTTCGTGAACAAATAACCCTCTCTAAGAACAAAGCCCACAATATCGATGTATTAGTGGACCACTTTGCCGTGCACGAGTTTACTGATGATAAAGATGGTAGTCGAATGAGGTTGGCGGAAGCTCTCGAGCGAGCTTTGATTGAATCAGATGGACTAGTGTCGATAAAAATAGGAGATGGAGAGTTCTTAATGTCAGCTAAGTTTGCCTGCAAGAACGATGGCTTTTCTTTCCCCGAAGTTGAACCTCGATTGTTCTCTTTCAACTCTCCCTATGGAGCATGTCCATCTTGTAATGGATTGGGGACGAAGTATTTCGGAGGTGACGAAGTGTGTGACGCCTGTCACGGTGCGCGACTTCGCCCCGAAGCCCTGAACGTTTTCATCAGTGCTGGTGGTACTCGTAAAAATATTTTAGAACTAGCATCCTTTTCTATTGCCGAGGCTTCAGCATTTTTCAAAACCTTGAAGTTGTCTGACCAAGAAAAGGAAATTTCTATTCCAGTGGTTAAGGAAATTGAGGCCAGGCTCCAATTCATGCTCGACGTTGGACTCGACTATTTACAGTTATCCCGTAAGGCCAATACGCTCTCGGGTGGGGAAGCACAGCGTACGCCTAGCTTCTCAGCTTGGTTCTAGGCTTGTGGGGGCGCTTTATGTGCTCGATGAACCCACCATTGGGTTACACCAGAGAGATAACGATAGGTTGATTAAGACATTACTCAACTTGCGAGACCTGGGTAACACTATTTTAGTAGTCGAGCACGATGAGGATACTATTTATGCATCGGACTACATCGTGGACATTGGCCCGAAAGCCGGCGTGCATGGTGGCCGGGTTGTTGCTTCGGGATATTTGGATGATTTGTTAACTGCAAAGAAGAATACAAATAATTCTAGGACCCTTGCTTACTTGCGTGATGAAATAAAAATTGAAGTTCCCAAGAAGCGGAGAGAGGGGAAGGGTGTACTTCGTATCAATGGTGGAAAAATTTTCAATATTAAAAACTTGAGCGTGGAGATTCCGCTCGGCGTGATGACTTCAATCACAGGGGTGTCTGGTTCTGGTAAAAGTTCTTTCATGTATGAGATTTTGTACAAGAATCTACAAGCTCGTTACGAAAGGAAGTATCGCACTGCTTCAGTGTTCAACTGTGCCTCCTTTTCTGGTAGTGAATATTTGTCTCGAGCGATTTTAATCGACCAATCTCCCATTGGTCGGACTCCACGCTCTAACATTGCGACTTATACTGGGACTTTTACTCACATTCGTGATATTTTCGCGACAACCGAGGAGGCGCGACTGCGTGGATGGAAGGCTAATAGGTTTTCTTTCAATGTGAAGGGAGGTCGCTGTGAAGCTTGTGAAGGTAATGGTGAGATTGCCGTGGAGATGCATTTCTTGCCGACGGTCTATGTGACCTGTGATGTCTGTGGGGGAAAAAGATTTGATAAAGAAACCTTAACAGTGAAGTATGAGAAAAAAAATATCCATGAAGTTTTAAAAATGACCGTGGAAGAAGGACTCGAATTCTTTAAAGACATTCCTGCCATTTCCGATAGATTGCAAACTCTTTTTGATGTAGGCCTGGGGTATCTGGAGCTTGGGCAATCTGCAACGACTCTCTCAGGGGGTGAAGCTCAGCGTGTGAAAATCTCCAGCGAGCTTTATCGCCCACACCTGGAGAAGACAATCTATCTCTTGGATGAACCAACCGTGGGTCTGCATTATGACGATGTCCAGAAACTTCTAGAGGTCTTGAATAAGCTTGTCAGTAAAGGAAATACTGTCGTTTTAATCGAACACAACCTCGACATCGTGAAGAGCTCGGACTACATTATCGATTTTGGGCCCGAAGGTGGGGTAAATGGTGGTAATCTTATAGCTAAGGGCAAACCTGAAGACGTGGCCAATAATACCAAGAGCCATACGGGCAAGTATCTCAAAAAAGCTTTGCGCAAATGAAATTAAAAGATTTTAAAAAACTAAAAATTCCTTCCAAGTCCGGAGTTTACTTTTTTAAAAAGGGAAAAGAAATTTTCTATATCGGCAAAGCGACGTCTCTGAAGGAGAGGGTGAAGAGTTACTTCGGGAAAGATTTAATCAACACCCGTGGGCCGGTCATCCTGGACATGGTCTTCAAGGCGAACAAAATTACTTGGGAAGTTGCGGACAATGTCCTCGAGGCGCTCATCCTTGAAGCAAATTTAATTAAAAAATATCAACCAAAATATAACACCAAAGAAAAGTCCGATAAAAGCTTTAACTATGTTTGCATTACTAAAGAAAAGTTGCCAAGGGTGCTTATGGTTCGTGGTAAACAATTAGAACACTCCCAAGGAAGAAATTTTTCTCAGGTCCTTGGAAAAAATCCCCAGACCATTCGAAAAACTTCTTCCTTGTCCGCTGGTTTCGGCCCGTATACTAGCGGGACTCAATTGCGTGATGCTTTGAAGATTATTCGCAAAATCTTTCCATTCCTTGATGATAAGAGTAAAAATTATCTTGAATTTTATCGACAAATAAATTTAGTTCCGGATCTTGGTGATAGAAAAATGTATTTACAAAATATTCGCAATCTTAAATTGTTTTTTGCTGGTAAAAAGAAAGAAGTATTGCGGAATTTGAAGAAGGAAATGCAGAATTACGCCAAAAATCATGAATTTGAAAAAGCTGGAGAAATAAAAAGACAGCTCTTCGCCATCAAGCATATAAATGATATTGCATTATTAAAACAGGACAACTCCGCTCGTATGAATTTTTTCTCGCTACGTACTGCAGAGCAGTTATCCTCGCTCGAAAAAATTCACACCAGCCCCGTTTTTCGTATCGAGGCCTATGATATTGCACATATGGGTGGTAAAAATATGGTAGGGGTGATGACCGTGGTAGAGGACGGGCGAGTTAATAAAAATGAATATAAAAAGTTTAAAATTAGAAGCCAGGCTGACTCCAATGATACCGGAGCCTTGAGGGAAGTGCTGGAAAGAAGGTTTAAGCACACTGAATGGGTTATGCCAAACCTGGTAGTGGTAGACGGCAGTACGGCCCAGATAAATGTTGCCGAATCTGTATTAAAGATGTATGGCCTCCATATCCCTGTGGTGTCCGTGGTGAAGGATGAAAAACACAAAATGAAGGAAATAAAGGGCAATAATGATTTAATTAAGAAATATAAAGCTGCAATATTGCTTGCCAATTCTGAAGCTCATAGATTTGCCATCAATTATCACAAGAATTTGCGTAATAAGAACTTTTTAAAATGAAAAAGGAAAATGTTTTGATATTAAATGATATAAGGAGTGTGGAGAATGTCGGAGCGATTTTTCGCACGGCTGATGCGGTGGGTATCGATAAGATTTATTTGACTGGATATACACCCGCCCCGCTCGATAGATTCGGTCGCAAGAGGGGAGACCTGGCGAAGTCGGCGCTTGGTGCAGAAGAATATGTAAAATGGGAACAGAAAAAAAGTATTTCAGCTCTTTTGGCGAAATTAAAGAAAGGAAATTTCTTCATTGTCGGCATAGAACAAGACAAGAAATCTGTTGATTACAAAAAAGTTAGAATCAAAAATAGAAATGCATTTATCGTCGGGACAGAAGTCACCGGTATACCGAAAAATATTTTAAAAAAGTGTGATGTGATTGCGGAGATACCCATGCGTGGGAAAAAGGAATCACTCAACGTCTCGGTTGCTACTGGGGTCGCCTTGTTCGGTTTTCTTTATGGGGAATAACTTTCTGTTTATTATAGAGCCTACCTCGAATCTAATTGATAGAAAGATAATTAAAACAAATAATGCCACAGTCCATTCAATTATTTTCATGTTATCAAAAAATACGTTTGTGCTAGTTTTCGCCAAGAGCACAATTATTGGCACACAGATAATAACAATCAAACTACTCGATAAATTTGTTAATACATACTTTTTAAAAGGGACTTTATAGATTCCTGAGAGAATCATGATTGTTGTTCCCGAACCGTACAAAAATCTACTTAGAAATACAATTTTTAATTGATGTTTAAAAAATTTCTCCATCACTCGTGGATGGCTTTTTTCATAGTTTCCAATAAAAGAAAATGAGTGAAAAAATCCACCAATACTTTTTTTGCCTAAATAATACCAAAACATACCCATTGTATTACTAGCAATAAAGGAGAATAGGATTATTAATTTTAAGTCTAAATATCCAAATAGGGCAAAATAAGTCGCGGTAATAAAAACTGGGTCTCCGAAAGCCATCATTCCTATAATGATAATAATGTATTCAAGCATGGAGAATTTGATGTTGAGAGCAAAAATGAGCACTTCGACCGTTCACTATTTTCCTCTTGATTATTCCTCTGCAGCCTTTCTTATTACAGCGGTCACCAGTTTTCCTATAAGCATTGTGATGGAGTTGGAATTTTCCCGGCAGACCATGGATGTTGCGATAGTCGGACATCGAGTCCCCACCGAAATCAATGCCTCGGGCCAGGGTCTTCTTTATTCCTTTCAACATCCGGTTCACTTCAGCGGGCGTTATCGTGTGCACCCTTTTTTCTGGATTAATACCCGCCAGCCACAAAACTTCATCGGAATAAATATTACCAATACCAGCGATGACACTCTGGTCCATCAGGACGGTTTTTATTTTACCGTTTGGCTTTTTAGCGAGGCGTTCTCGGAAAACTCTGGCAGTAAAATTTTTTTCCAAAGGTTCCGGCCCGATGTTATTTAAATGTTTGGTATCATGTGCCGTCTTCGTGTCGAGTAGAGTGATTTTGCCGAATTTCCTTGCATCCGAGAAGGCCAGGTGTCTGTCATTGTTGAAAGAAAAGACGACATGAACGAAACGATTGAAGGGGTCATTGAGAGGGCCTGCCTCTTCTGGCATCCATTTGTTTTGTTTTTTAAAGTATTTATATTTTCCATACAGGAGATGTCCGGTCATCTTGAGATGGACCAGAATAATCTTGTGGTGAGAGAGATTTATTAGGATATTCTTTGCCCTTCTTTCAACTGAAATGACTTTTTCTCCCAGGACCTCCTTTTTGAAATGTTTAAAGTATTTTGTATTGGCGATTGCCCCAGATTGTCTCTTGTCTTTAGTGTTTAAATCCGTCCAAACATCCTTTATTCGCAAGCCCAAGATAGCCCTCTTGAGGCCCCTTCTAGTCGTCTCTACTTCTGGCAACTCTGGCATGGTATTATTATCATACTACATGAAAAAAGTTTTATTAATGTTTTTTATTGGCGCTTTAATTTCACCGGCTTTTTTTGTTTACGCGCAAGAACCGATTAAAGTCTTGATTGTTCCTGGACACGACAATCAAATCTGGGGTTCGCAATATGGCAAGCTCAAGGAAGCAGACATGAACCTAGCGCTTGGCACCCAGATTTTCAATCTTCTAAAGAAAGACAAAAGATTTGAAATGTATATCACCCGTGACTCTAGTGGTTACATCCCCGTCTTTGATAATTATTTTAAAGAACATGAGCAAGACATAACTCTTTTTAAGGAAAATGCTAAACAAAAAAAGAAAATGGCAATTGAAAGTGGTACATTCATCGAGAAGGAGAGTGTGCCTCACGTGGCAGTGAAGAGTTATATGGCGAATGTTCTTTATGGTATTAACAAATGGTCCAATGAGAACAAAATGGACATCGTTCTGCACATCCACTTCAATGATTATCCCAGACAATATATCTGGACCAAGGGTAAGTACAAAGGTTTCACTATTTATGTACCAGAAAAACAGATGGCTAATGCCAGCGAGAGTAAAATTTTGGCTCAAAA
>JBAZWP010000005.1:0-29630 GCA_041660345.1 Minisyncoccota bacterium | reverse complement strand
AATGGCTAATGCCGGAGAGAGCATAATTTTGGCTCAAAATATTTTCGACCAATTAGCTCAAAAATATGCTGTTAGTAATTATGAAAAAGAGGTGGATGGGATCATCGAAGACCAGTCCTTGATCGCCTTGGGTTCTAACGGTACATTGAATTACTCAATTCATTCTATCTTGGTTGAGTATGGATATATTTATCGATTCGGCAATAGAGTAGAAAGAAAAAAAGCCTATACGAGTATGGCCAATTTGACTGTTGCTGGGATTAAAGAATACTTCTTTAAATAATTATTTCCCGCCCAGAATCTTAAGTGCTTCTTTTATTTTGGTGTTTGTATTTGTGTCCGGAGTCACTTTTTTCAAAGCTTCTCGTGCTTCGTTTTGAGAATAACCCAGGGATTTCAGAGCTTCGAGAGCATCGAGCTCACCTTGGAGAGAATGACCAGAAATTTCTTTACCCATTTTGTCTCGAAGTTCTATGACAATTTTTTCCGCTGTCTTTCTACCGATACCAGAAATTTTCGTGAGATAGGCCGTATCTCCGGTGCTGATGGCCTTACTCAATGTTTCAATACTGGCGACACTTAGAATAGTTAATCCAGATCTTGGCCCGATGCCAGAGATGTTGATAATCATTTCGAAAAATTCCAATTCTTTTCTATCTTCGAAGCCGTATAGGTCTATCGCATCTTCCTTTACATGCGTATGAATCCATAGAGAGACCTCGTCGCCTACTTTTTTAGCTTTCGACAACAAGGCAGGGGAGACGCTTACCTTATACCCCACACCGTGTGTATCTATTATTAAGAATTTGTCTGTTTTTAGGATAATTGTACCCTTGATGCTTCCAATCATTCTTTAATCATATCACATAAGTAAAACTGTGGTAAAAGTTGCCTTTTTAGGGTTTTTCTGTTAAATTGCTTGTATGCCAATAACACAATCAGCTAAAAAAGCGTTACGAGGATCTCTTCGCAAGAAGGCTTTTAACGATCGTCGCAAGCGCGTTATGAAAGAAGAAATCAAGAAATTCGAGAAGCTAGCGAAGAAAGACAAGCAAGAAGCAGCCAAGGCTCTAAGTGTTGCTTTCCAGGTCATCGACAAGGCGGCGAAAAAGGGCGTCATAAAGAAGAACAACGCTGCTCGCAAGAAATCTCGTCTATCGAGGTTAGTAAAATAGGTATAGTTTAGATTTATATTTTATAAAGCAATCTATCTGGCGCTACTGCGCCAGCGAACTTCTCGGCCCGTCGGCCTGCGAAAGGCTTTCTAAAACATAAATCTAAACTTTTAAAAAACAACAAATTCTTTTTTATTTATGAATCACTTACTAGAATTTTATGGAACAGAATGCCCACACTGTGTGCGGATGCATGAGCTCGTGGAAAGATTAGAGAAAGAAGAGGGCGTTAAGGTTGAGAGCCTCGAAGTCTGGCACAATAAAGAAAATGAGAAAAGATTGCTCGAATTAGACAAGGATCTCTGTGGCGGAGTGCCGTTTTTCTATAATACTAAAACCAATAAATTTATTTGTGGCGAAGAAAGTTACGAAGGTCTTAAAGCTTGGGCTGAAGGGAAGTAATTTACGCCAAAACTTTCTCTAAGAAGGCAGACAACTCCTTGCCTTTTATTTCTCTCGTCGCTCCTGACTTCAAAGTTCCTAATTCAATATTCATAATTCTCGTGCGTTTCAAGTCGGCTACTTCTTGAAAGAGTGCGGAACACATGCGCCTAATCTGGTGTTTCTTTCCCTCAGTTAATGTAATTTTGAAAGTGACATCATTTACTATTTCTACCTTACACTTCTTAGTCTTGTAGCCCTCAATATTTACTCCAGATTCCATTTTGTTTTTAAAACTTGAACGCAACTTGTTCGAAGTTTTTACAACATATTCTTTATCGTGAACATATTTAGGATTAAGCAACCTGTCTGTAATTCGTCCATCATTGGTGAGGATGAGGAGTCCGTGGGAAGCTTTGTCTAGTCTTCCGAGAGGGAAGAGACCCTCTTTCGGCGAGGCAGTCTCCACGCCGATGGGCTTGTTGTAAGCAAAATATAAATAATTTTTCTGTTTTTCTCCACGTATTTCTACCTTATCTCCCTCGTTTATTTTACTGCCGAGAACAGCCAATTTGCCGTTGATAAAAACTTTTTTATTTTTTATCAACTCGTCAGCACCCCTCCTGGTAGAGAGTTTTTGTAGGGCGAGATATTTGTTTATACGCATCGGATATGAGTTCTCCATTGAGAGCCATTGTAGCACACTATTTTTCTTGTTTACTGTATCGTAGTTGTAGTAGTTTTAGTACTTTGAGGGTTGTCTATTGTTGTGACAGTTCTTTTCCTGAAAGTATCATCAGCAAAAATATACTTTCCTAAAAGTATCAGTACAAATATAATAACAATTAACAAAAGCCATCCGAGCAATGTTCCTGGGACGAATCCTGCCCAAAATACATTGGCACCGAGTGTAGAGAATGTGCCTTCTTTTTCATTCCAGACTTGGGCAGTGACATTGGCACTTACTGATTGAGACTCGCCAGCAGGATTAATGTAAGACAAGGTTGCGGGGAAGTTCAAGTTTGTTCCAGTAGGGATGTTTTCTCTTACTCTGGTTCTTATAGTTACGGTTCCTTGTCCATTCGCCCTCAGTGTTCCCAAGTTAAAGGTTAGAGAATTTCCTGACATAACTGGGTTGTTAGGATTGGAAGATAAGTAATCTACTTCTAGAGGTAGGTTTATTTGCAAACTAAGACCAGTAATCGAAGCATTCCCGATATTTTGATAGCTCACTGTGTAAATGATCTCGTCACCTGGTTTTGGTCTAGTATTGTCTAGCGTGGGCACTATTGGTTGATTACGATCTACTGAAGAAGTTATTAAGACAAGAGAAGTTGGAGCAACAACAGTAGTCGTTCCCGCTACTCTTCCACGGACAGTTACTGTAGTGCTGTCACTAGCAGAGCCGTAACTGTTACTACAAGTTATTTCGTAAGTCTTGCTTGCAGTTAATGATCCACTGAAGAAGGACCCCGGGCCAATACTCTTCACCCCTTCCCACCCTACGGATCCACCCGAGGCATTACATGACGTTGCATTAGTAGTAACCCAACGAATGGTTGCAGTACCGTTATAAGGTATGCTTGTTTGGTCTGAGAAAAGTTCTACGGTTGGGTAGTTGTTTCCAACGTAGCCAGTTGTTGTATTGAATGAGAGAGTACTTCCATAAATTAATCCCTGAGGACTTTGAGCCACAGCTCGGAAGTAGTAAGTGGTATTTGGTGTAAGTCCAGAAATTGGGGCATTATAATTGGAATATCCAGAGCCATATGAATTTTGACTGGTAGAGTATCCGAAATTTGTATTCGTGCCATAGACGAACCAAGCTGTAGTGTATGCACCATTTCCATTCACGAAACCATTTAAGGTAGCGCTAGAAGTAGTTATGTAGGTCGCATTGTTTGTTGTGACAGTCGGTTGCACGCTCGTTGTCTGGTAGTTATCTACATAGACAGTGACTGAAGCAGCCGCAGATTGTCCACTGTAGTTTGTACAAGTGACACTGAAAGTTGTTGTATAAGTTAAGTTGCCGGTGTAGAAAGTTCCAGATGTTCCTTTCGTCCCGAGCCAACCATTCATCCCGTTTGTTCCATTACAGTAACTTGCATTTTGCGAATTCCAAATAACGGTACTTGATCCATTGTAGTTCACAGAAGATGGGTTAGCATAAATCGAAACGACTGGATATTGATTGTTGGGAGTATATGAACATGGTGGGTTTGTATAAGACTGAGTTGATGTGCCAGAACAATATGATCCACCATTAGCAGGGCTGGGGTTGGTACAAGTACGGGTCTGAACTCCTGAAGTTCCACACGTATAGTCTTGCTGACTCCAAGAACTCCAGCCTCCATCTATTGGAGTTTGAGCCTGACCACTTACACTCACTGTGACCGAAGCATTTGCTTGCTGACCGGCACTGTTACTACAAGTGATATTGTAAGTTGTGGTACTAGCTAATGAACCAGTATAGAAATAACCAGTAAGAGATCTTGGACCTGCCCAACTATTCGCACCATTACTTGCTGAACATGAGGTTGCGTTGCTGGAGTTCCAGCGAACAGTAGTATTGCCATTGTATGCAACACTTGTGCTGTCGGCTGAGATGGTGACTGTTGGTGCTAATGTTTGAGAGCCGACGTTTACTGTCACCGAGGCTGGTTGAGAAGTTCCGGCACTGTTACTACAAGTGATGCTGTAAGTTGTGGTATTTGTTAATAGTCCAGTAAAGAAACTACTTCCTGATGTAGTACTCTTGCTTCCTGCCCAACTATTTGCACCACCACTTGCTGAACAAGAGGTTGCGTTGCTACTTGGATACCAGCGCAGAGTTGTAGAACCATTGTAGTCGACATTTGTGCTATCAGCTGAGAGAGTGACAGTTGGAAGAGTTACGGCTTGACTACATGTGCCAGTTGGGAAAGACAAAGTACTTCCATATGCTGTGCCGTACTGATTTTGCGCGACAGAGCGCCAATAATAAGTTGTATTTTCTGCTAAAGGAGTTAAGACCTGACTGTAACTTGAAGTTGTATTAAAAGTCTGCTTTGGTGTTGTGTAACTAAGCGAAGTACTTGTTCCCCATTCAAACCAAGCTTGCGTAGCTGTACCATTAGGAGTAACAGTACCGTATAATGTGGCACTCCAAATTGCATTATTGCAAGTTGGTGTAGCTGTTTGAGCGTGGACGGGCATTGCACTTGCAAAAAGCCCAACGAGAGCGAGCATTCCTAGAAACAAAAACTTTATTTTCTTATTCATATACGTTGTACCTCTTTGCAGAGGTGATTAAATTATTAAAAGTGAAAAACGACATTCTCCACTCTCTAAAAATATCAATTAAAGTTTATTAATACCTTTAGAGAGTGCAGGAAGTGTGTGAGACGACCTTCCGGCACGCTCTTACTCTTCCTGCTGATACTTCTTGTTACCATCTACGGGGGAGCGCGATACGCAACCCCACTCCTCGGCTGATCGGGTCTATCATCAGACCCATCGGTGCCGCTCGAATCGGAGAGCCCGGGCAAGGCATGCCCGTGCACACCGTCTTCGTCGAATCGGAGGTAACTCCAGGACCCGTCTTGGACGAGTCCGAAGTCGTCTCCGGTTCATCGTTGTCCTTGCGGAGAATCTCCTTGATGCCCAAATATGCAGCAACGGCCATTGCAGTACAACCGAGTCCTTCGCCGACCCCTCGGAAGCACCAGAATCCGAGGCGACGAGGTGCCGTCGTGTTCGCGGCCGCTTGGCTCATCTCCGTAAACAGCACGGAGACATTCACCTGGGGAGCTGGCGCTGGGTCATTCTTCGTGACGCCAGCAGGTGGACTGGCGACGGGGCCAGCGGGAGGAGTGGTTGGGACGGCGGGGACTATGAATCCCCGCACTCCATTGCCACAATCCCAGCGACGAACGATGTTACCGTTCGCATCCAGAACCATCTGGGTGTCGGCGGATTGGCCGACGATCGCATAGCGACCCCCGGCTACCAGCATCCAGCCACACTGGCGCTGCGCCAGCGTTACGAGCCGTTCTCCCATCCCAAGCGGCTTGTGACCGCTGAGGAATGATGGAGTATATACCCACGATGAGGCCTCGCAGGCCTCCATCGTGGTGAACACTCCGACGGGAACGTTTCTCTGCGCTTCGGCCGAGGAGAATACCACGGCCAGGAAGAGCAGCACTACGAGTATCTTGGCCATGGGGCCTCCTAAATGGAACGAACATCTGGGCGCTGTGCCCACTTCATTTACGAGTGATTATATCATAGACGACTAAAAAAGTCAAATAAGAAGCTTTTGGTCACAACTCTCGGCTCGTCGACACTCGCTTCGGTCGCGACCCCACCTCATGATTTTATTTGCTAATAAAATATCATTCCGGCTCACAAAAACAAAGAAAGAATACCGCAGGGTATTCTTTCTTTGTTTTTGTGCCCTCACCAGGAATCGAACCTGGATCGCAAACTCCGCAAGCTCGCATTCTATCCATTAAACTATGAGGGCCAGTTATTTTATACCAAAAATTAAACTTCTTAGTGAAGATTAACAGTTTTTTATTAAAAATCAAAATTAAACATTTAAAAACCGAAATAATCCATTATCTTATCTGAAATATGTTCGCGCATTTCCTCTTCTTTTATATTTTTCTCTAACATTAAGTTCTGAATATTTTCTATCCATTCATTCTCTATGGGAATAGAGATTATCGGCATAAAAACTCTTTCACTCCTAATGAAGAGGGTAGGTTTATGCTTTTTATCATTATTATGTTCTTGGACAAAAAAGGCCTTAATGTTTTCATAAGGATAGAAATAACTACCGACTTTGAGCCCCCTGTCATTTAGTTCATAGGTAATAATTGCTGGTTTCTTTTTAGCGAAAACTCCTAATAGGATTCCTCCGAGTATCAGTAATGTAGAAAAAAAATAATTATTATAAATAATAGCTGTGATAGCGCCAGTGACCACGATAACACCTAGAGCCCAGAACCAGTCTGTGCTTCTTTCTTTTTCTTCATATTCGAGAGCGGACCAAGAAAACTTTTCTTCTTCGTTCATATTATAAGTATATCAAAGTATAAACAAATATGCCTAATTAATCTGCGGAGGCGGTGAGATTCGAACTCACGGACCCCGTAAAGAGTCTCTTGTTTTCAAGACAAGTGCCTTCAACCACTCAGCCACGCCTCCGTTTCATTATGCAATTTTCAATTTTGGCTTCGTGCCCTCTCGGGCCCTTCCTTATTTCTTCATGCTAGCATATTAGAAATTTCTGCGAAAGCAGAACCAGATAAAATATAAAGCAGTTCATATTTTATAGCCACGCCTCCGTACTCCGCATTTCGATATTAACAAAAAAGTGTTCTTTATGCTAGTATCATTTTATGTCTTACAAGAGGTTTCTCGGTATTGATTATGGGACGAAAAGGATAGGAATATCTATTTCTGACGAGGGAGGCACGCTCGCTTTTCCGAAAGAAATTATTCTGAGTAAAGAAAATCCTTTAGAGAAAATCGAGGAGATTATAAAAAAAGAAAATATCACCGAGATTGTCATCGGGGAGTCTGTCGACTTCAAGGGCAAGCTGAATGCACTCTCGGCACGCATCGATGTTTTCATTTTAGAAATTGAAGAGCGTTTCCACCTTCCTGTTCACAAGCAAAAAGAATTTCTGACCTCGGTAGAAGCGCGCAAGGGTGGCAAGGGCAAGGCTGACTACCAGCTCTCCGGCTCTCACAATAGAATTAAACAAATAAAATCTGGACGGATGGATGCGTCTGCGGCCGCTTTGATATTACAAAGATATTTAGATAAAATAAACAAATGATTTCCATAGATGATTTTAAAAAAATAGATATAAAAGTTGGCAAAATTTTGTCGGCTGAAAAGATTCCCGATACCGACAAGCTACTCAAACTGTCGGTCGACTTGGGTGAAGCCATGCCACGTCAGATTGTTTCAGGCATTTCTCTATATTTCCCGGACTGTTCCGTCTTGATAGGCAAGAAGTGCATGTTTGTGGCCAATTTAGAGCCTCGAGTGATACGTGGTTACGAAAGTCAGGGCATGATATTGGCTGTTTCAACTGAAGATGAAAAGTTTTCTCTCCTTACTCCGAATGATGACATCCCCGTCGGCACTTCCGCTAAATAGAAATACACAAAACGAATAGCCGTATAATTTGTTTTATCGTATAATAATAGTATGTTACGTACATCGTATAACCGTTTTTTCCCAACTCCTAGTTTTCTTATGCCTCCTTCTTTTGGTTTAGATATTTCTGATGAATCTATCAAATTTGCCAAGTTGATAGCGGTGAAAGGTGGGATACGTGTTGGTCAACATGGAGAGAAAAAAATTCCACCAGGAATTATTGAATCTGGGAAAATTAAAGATACCAAGAAACTGGAAGAAGTCTTACTCTCTCTCAAAAAAGAGATAGGATTAACTTCGGTTCGTGTGTCCTTACCGGAAGAGCAGGTGTATCTTTTTAGAGATCGCTTGGACAAGGAGGGGTTAAAAAATGTTAGGGAAGGTATCGAGCTTACCTTAGAAGAATATATACCAATTCCAGCCCAAGACGCTATTTTTGATTATGAAATTTTAAACGACAACCCTGGGGGATTAGAGCTTCAAGTGGCCGCCATACCTAAAAATGTTATAGAAAGCTACCTTTCGGTTTTCAAAGATTCAAATATCGCAGTTCAGTCTTGTGAACTCGAAGCTCAGGCTATCGCCCGGGCTGTCGTCAAGCGAGGAGATAAGGATACCTATATGATCGTCGATTTCGGGCAGACTCGCACTGGGATATTTATTGTTTCATCAGGAGTGGTGGTCTTTACTTCGACTTTTGATATCGGTGGTGCGACGATAGTTAAAACAATCGAGAAAAGTTTTAATGTTAATTATGAAGAGGCTGATAAAATGAAAAAGCAGTACGGAATGATGCGTAATGCTCCAAATAAAGAAATTTTCTCAGTTATTTTGAACATTGTTTCAATTGTGAGAGACGAGATTGCCAAACATTTCTTATATTGGCATACCCATCCCGATGAGCAGGGCAAGGAACGTCCAGCCATTAAGAAAATTATTCTTTGTGGCGGAGAATCGAATTTGATTGGCTTAACTGAATATTTGTCGGTGAGCATCAAGACCCCAGTTGAGCTCGCCAATGTGTGGGTAAATATTAATGACACAGCTCATTTTGTCCCCGAGATGAGTTTCAACCAGTCACTGACTTTTGCAGCTGCTTTTGGTTTAGCATTAGGAGACTTTGACTATGATTAATCTAATTCCAAACGAAGAAAAAAAGATCAAAGTAAAAGACTTCTATTTTAGGTTTTTTGTTTTGTCCATTTTGGCGATCGCTGTCTCCTTTTGTGTCGCTTCGATTGTCTTAATTCCTTCATACTATGTATCTTCTATCAAAAAGGATTTAATCACTGAGAAGTTATTTACTTTGAAAAATACGCCCTCTCCTAATGCCCAAGAAACAAATTCTACTCTCAATCTCTTCAATGCCCAGCTTTCTTTAGTAGAAAATGCCCAGAAGGATAAGTTCATTATTACTGAGAAAGTAGTTAATGAAATTATCCTTAAGAAGATGCCAGATATCAGAATAACTGGGATTTCTTATGAAAAAAATTCTGAAATTGGTGGCAAGATTGTAAACGTACGTGGTATTGCCAGGAGTCGCGAGCGATTGCTTCTATTTCGTAACATCCTAGAAGGAGACACGCTTTTCAAAAAAATTGACTTGCCAATTTCAAATTTCGTTAAAGGGTCGAATATATCTTTTAGTATAAGTCTGATTCCTTCTTAATATGAAATACAATTTTCCAAAAATGCCCCTTCTGCTCTCATTGCTATTTTTACTTGTATCTGTGTTTTCTTTTTACTCTCTATATTTCAAAATTAAAAATGACAATCTAGAGACAGATCAAATGTTTGCTGAATGGCAGAAAGACTACAAACAAAGAGAAGATACCAAATTATTAAGTAATTTTTTAAAAAACACCATTGAAGAAAGAAAGTTGCTTGATAGTCACTTTGCCAAATCTTCTGACGTTGTTCCATTTCTAGACATGTTGGAAAACTTGGCTTCTCGTGTGGGTGCCAAGGCTGAAGTCTTGGTTATTAATGTGCCCAATGATAATACTGGGCTTTATGTCGAAGCTCGGGCTGCAGGATCCTTCGAATCACTCTATAAATTCATTAAACTTTTAGAAAATTCACCTTACGAGACCGAAGTAACTTCTATGAATATTACAAGGGTTTCCTCTTCCGATGATGCCAAATCAGCTTCTGGATGGACTATTAATTTAAAAATAAAGCTCATAAGTTTTATTAAATAAATATGAAAATAAAATTTTTTACACCAAAAAAGAAATTTAGAAAAGGCGGGCTAACCACTAACCCAGATTTTTTCTGGGATGCGATTTTATTGCTAGTGTTACTATTGATAATAGTTTCTTTTATTTTTGGTTTTTTCCTTTTTAAAAAAGTTAACAACGATGCTTTCTCGGATTATGAAATTACTCAGAAAAAAATTGACACCGTTAGTCAAGAAAGAATGGAAAGTATTTTAAAATATTTTGATGCTCGCAGGGCCAAGTCATTAGATATTTTAAATTCTCCTTCGCCTTTTATTGACCCTTCTCTCTAAAAATGTTAATTTAAAAGGGTGTTTCTTTCGCGATTAGCTGTTTTGGTAGGTCGTTTAATCGATGTCTTGCGCGGTTAGCTCAGTTGGTAGAGCAACCCGTTTACACCGGGAAGGTCGTAGGTTCGAGTCCTACACCGCGCACACACTATCCGTAGCCTGTTTTGCCCTCGTAGTTCAATGGATAGAACAGAGCTCTTCTAAGGCTTTGATGTAGGTTCGATTCCTGCCGAGGGCACAAATCGTAGACAGTAGACAAATTACTCGTGGCCAATATTTATGAAAATAAAGATTTTATATGAAGACTCTAATATTCTAGCGATAGACAAACCGTCAGGCATTGCCGTGCACCCCGATGGTCGTAGTCGTGAGAAGACAATTACCGATTGGGTTTTGAAAAATTATCCCAAGATGAAGAATGTGGGTGAATCGATGTTTTTCGAAGACAAAGAAATTAAAAGACCAGGGGTGGTGCACAGGTTGGACAAAGAGACTTCGGGTGTTTTGCTTCTGGCTAAGAATACTAAAGCTTACGAATTCTTAAAAAGTCAGTTTCAAGAGAGAGTCGTAAAGAAAATTTACAATGCTGTTGTGTCTGGTCATGTAAAAAATGACCATGACATCATTAACAAACCAATTGGCAGAAGTCCAAAAGATTTTCGTCGTCGCCTCGCTGGTAGGGGAGCACGTGGAGAGCTGAAAGAAGCAGTCACTGAATACATTGTTTTAAAAAGATTTTTGGATAAGAAAATTAAGTATTCTTATCTTGAAGTCAGACCGAAGACAGGCCGAACGCACCAGATTCGGGCGCATATGAAATATATCAATCATCCCGTTGCCTGTGACACTCTTTATAACCCAGAAGGTAAATGCCCCAAAGGTTTCAAAAGACTAGCCCTCCATGCCAAGTCTATTGAGTTCAACAATCTAAAAGGCGACAAGATAAAAATAGAGCCCACTTTGCCTAAAGAATTTAAAGAAATAATGGTAAAATAACACAATGGAAGCTCAGATTAAATCCTGTCAGAATTGCAAGAAGGACTTCACGATAGAATCAGAGGATTTTAACTATTATGAAAAGATAAATGTACCTCCACCGACCTGGTGCCCAGAGTGTCGAATGATTCGGCGTCTTTCTTGTGAAAATATTTGGAATTTACATTGGCGGAATTGTGATAAGTGTGGAGAGAAGACCCTTTCTCGGTATTCTCCTGAACAAAAGATTATAGTATATTGTTCATCTTGCTGGTGGGGAGATTCTTGGGATGGGACAGAATATGCAACGGGCTACGACTCCAATCGACCATTTTTAAATCAAATCAAAGAACTTTCAGATAAGGTTCCCCATATGGCGTTATCAAGTAGCTACCTTACTCTTAAAAATTGTAACTACAGTAATGATATTGGTTGGTCCAAGGATTGTTATCTGGTTTTTTGGGCTGATTATTGCGATAATGTTTTTTATTCCTCTATCTTAAACGGACTGAAGTATAGCTCTGATTGTATACGTGGCTGGAAATCAGAATTATGTTATGGCTCAAGGAGTTTTATCCGCGGATACAAAGTTTTCTTTTCAGAAGAGTGCGACGATTGTGTCGATACTTGGTTTTCTAGAAATTGCTATGGATGTACTAATTGTTTCGGTTGTGTGAACTTACGTGGAGAAAAGAATTGCATCTTTAATGTTAAGTATTCAAAGGAAGAATACGAAAAGAGAATTAAAGAATTTGGTTTAGATTCTTGGGACAATATACAAAAATTAGAAAAACAGGCGAGAGAATTTTGGCTTACAAAGCCATATCGAGAATACCATGGACATTCCTTAAATTTAA
Source organism: Minisyncoccota bacterium (assembly GCA_041660345.1). Taxonomy (GTDB): domain Bacteria; phylum Patescibacteriota; class Minisyncoccia; order Phycocordibacterales; family UBA9973; genus UBA9973. The sequence continues at coordinate 17,579 of JBAZWP010000005.1, read as the reverse complement.
ATGTTACGGGTGAGTATGTCTATACTTCTAAGAATTCTAAAGAATCTTATATTTTAAATGGAGCAGAGAATTGCAAATGGTGCCAGCTTATAACTGTAGATGGGTCTAGAGATTGTATGGATTACAGTGGTTGGGGGAATAATGTTTCTCAAATTTATGAATCTGCATCCATAGGAGAAAATTGTGACTCTGTTTATTTTTCTCGTGTTTGTTATCCTGACTGTATTAATGTGCAATATTGTTCGCGAGCTATCTCAGGTAAAAATAATTTAGGTTGTGTAGGTTTAAAGAGAAAAAGTTATTGTATTTTGAACAAAAAGTATGAAAAAGAAGAGTACGAAATTCTTAAAGAAAAAATAATAAAAGATATGAAGGAAAATCCATATATTGATAAACTTGGCCGTAAATTTTATTACGGAGAATTTTTCCCTCTTGAATTAGGTAATTTCCCCTACAATAAATCAACAGCTATGCGCTTTTTCCCCAAAACAAAAGAACAGGCAATTGCTGAAGGATATTCTTGGGACGATATAGAAAATCCAACTTATCAAGCTACAATAAAAACCGAATCTATCCCAGACAAAATTATTGACACAACAGATTCTATTTTAAATGAAGTTCTTGAATGTATGTCTTGTGGTAGGGGTTATAGAATAGTAAAAGGTGAATTCGATTTACTTCGAAAAATGAATTTACCGCTTCCTCATGAGTGCCCTAAATGTCGAGAGAACGAAAGATTCGCTAGAGAAAATAAGCCAGGCATGTATCACCGCAATTGTGCTAAGTGTAGTGGGGCAATTTATACACCCTATGCTCCAGAACGACCCGAGATAGTCTATTGTGTGAAATGTTACCAGCAAGAATTCATATAATTGAACCCATTTTGCTTTTAAAACCCTTTTATGTTAAAGTGTTTTCACTATGAAAGCATTGAGAACAGATAAAATTAAATTCAGTCCAGTAGATATTGAGGCGCGCCGAGCGCTTGATTTTAAGGCTGGAGACACGGTGCGTGTTTGGTCTAAAATTGCCGAGGAAAAGATATCAACCAAAGCCAACAAAAAGGATGAAAAAATAATCAAATACCGAACCCAGGCCTTCGAAGGTATGGTTCTTGCACGCAAGCACGGAGGTGAAGCGGGTGCGACCTTTACAGTTCGCCGAGTCGCTTCTGGCGTGGGTGTAGAGAGAATTTTCCCTCTATTTTCTCCATTGATAGATAAAATCGAAATAACCAAGAGATCTCGAGCTCGCCGAAGCAAGCTCTACTATGTCCGAACCAAAGCAGTGAAGGATGTTCGCAAGAAGATGCGTTCCATCACCCTCGGCGCTGACGAGGCAGAAGAAGTGGTAGAAGAAGCTAAATAATTCCTTCATAAATTATAATTCTGTTATAATTTATGTATGCGCGAGTGGCGAAATTGGTAGACGTACTACCTTGAGGTGGTAGCGCCCTCACGGGCATGGGAGTTCAAATCTCCCCTCGCGCACAAGAACAAAGTTTTGTGACCAATGAAAATAAGAATCAACAAAAAGAAACTTCGCAAGTTAACTCCATCGAAGAACTATTTCTTGTCTTTGGGCAGTTCAATAATTTACCAGCAAATCTCTACTCGGGCAGGGGACGCTATTTATGGTAAGTTTTTAAAACTTTTTGGGAAGAAAAAAATAACACCAGAAAACTTTTTGAAATTTTCTGTGGCTGAATTAAGGTCTGCCGGAATTTCTCCACAGAAAATGAGTTATTTGAAAGATTTAGCCGAAAAATTTTTAGACAAGACGATCGATGCCAGAAATTTACACAAGATGGGTGACCGGGAGGTTAAGGAGCACTTGGTCAGGGTGAAGGGTGTTGGCCCCTGGACGGCCGATATGTTCCTTATTTTTGCCTTGAATCGCAAAGATATTTTACCCGTGGGTGACCTAGGTACTCAGAAAGGATTTCAGAAGGCTTTCAAATTAAAAAAACTACCAACAGAAAAAACAATGTATAAATTAGCCCTGCCTCACAAAGGAAATTACACTGAGCTCACACTGCATTTGTGGCAAATATTAGAGAGTGAGGTATAATGCGCTTATGATATTTTCCGATGATGTTTTTTCACGTGCAATAGTCGCTGTCCTGGCCTTGATCGGCTTTTTCGTGGCTCGACATATTTATAAGCACAAGAAGCCAGAGAGCACTCCGCTTGTTTGTCCAGCCAATTTCGATTGCGAAGGGGTAGTTCACAGTAATTACTCTACATTTTTAGGCATTCATCTCGAAGTTCTGGGAATGATATATTATGGGTTCGTCTTCTTTGGTTACGTGTTCCTGATTTTCGCGCCTGAAGTTTTGCCGGTTTTTCTGGGTCTAATTCTTTTTCTGTCTTCCATGGGGGCGTTTCTTTTCTCTCTTTACTTGATTGGCATTCAGCTTTTTGTTTTGAAAAAAGGTTGTTTGTGGTGTTTTGTCTCAGCCCTGGTCTCTATCTCCATTTTTACTTTAAGTATTTTTGCTTACGATTTACCCAAGTTGATGGAGCCTTTCCTCCGCTAGCATTTATCAGAAAATTTTGTTAAACTCGCACTACATGGTGCCTATAGTGTAATGGTTAGCACCAGAGCTTGTGGAGCTCTTAGTCAGGGTTCGAATCCCTGTAGGCACCCAAAAATAATAAAAAAATGTAGTTACATTTTGTAATATATTTTTGGCGTGCCTACAGGGATGAGAAAGGCAGAGGCGGTATACAAGACGAACGAAGTGAGTGCTTGTCGCCGAGCCCGGGGAGGAAGTTCTTATGAGCGTAGCGAATTAGAAACTTGACCCCGAATCCCCCAGGCACCCTATTAAAAAAAACGGCTTAAGCGGTTTTTTGAAACAAATTTCTTTCTCGATTGTAATAATAGGTATGGACAGCAAATTTAGTCCATCCATGGCTATTATTAGTTAAACGAAAACATAAAATGAAAAAATTAGATAGAAAGAAGTTATTAGCTTTATCGATTATCGTTGGTAGTTTGGCCGTAGCTGGAGCTACCTCAGTCGGAGCTTATTATAAGGGTGGTATAGGAGCAGGGGATCAGCTCTTAAATGAGCACCAAGAAATGGTCGCTGCTCTTTCCAAAAAATTTAACTTGAACTCGACTGATGTCGATAAGTTTTTTGAAGAACAAATGACACAAAGACGAGCGACAATGGAGGCAAGAATGTTGGAAATGGAAAAGGCACGCCTCTCTCAAGCAGTAGCTGACGGCAAGCTTACCCAAGCACAGGCCGACCTAATTACTCAAAAGCATGCTGAATTAAGGGCTACGAGGGCGAGTTCGTCTGACACCCTAAAAGGTAAAACTAAGGAAGAAATTCAAACTATTATGAAGGCTCAAATGGACTCTCTAAAGGAATGGGCGGCTGACAATAAAATCCCCGAAGCATATATGTTCGGGCTAGGGATGGGAGCTGGCAATGGCCAACATCGAGGAGGAATGATGGGGAAGAAGATGGGGCAAATGTTGCCATAAATAATTATTGTAATTACTACAAAAAGCCCCACTGTGGGCTTTTTGTAGTAAGATACTTTTATGACTGACTCCTTTAAAGATAAAACTGATGAAGAAATTGCAAAGCTAGTACAACAAGGTGAACATAATTCGTTCGCGGTTTTGATTGATAGGTATGAAGAAAAGATTTTACGTTATGGTAAAAAATTTTTATCAAATAGGGATGACATCGTGGACATCACACAAGACATTTTCATAAATACTTATAAAAATTTACAAAACTTCGACGCAACAAAAAAGTTTTCTTCCTGGATATACCGAATGGCGCACAATGCTTTCATTAATGAGATGAAAAAAAACACTTTTCGACCTATCACTATGTTCGATTTTGACACTCTAGTTTCACACTTAGTTTATGAGGATACTTCTTTGAAAGAGCGCGAACAGGAAGAAATAAAATGTGCCATCGATCAGTGTTTAGACAAAATAAAGCCCAAATACAAAGAAGTATTAATCTTGTATTATATAGAAGACTTGGGGTATCAAGAGATAAGCGATATATTAGAAATACCTAAAGGCACGGTCGGTATTAGAATAAAAAGAGCCAAAGAAGAGTTAAAAAAAATTTGGCAAGCAGAAAATAAAAACGATGAATAACATAAAAGAAAAAGTAATGCGTGAGATAAAAGAGGGAGTGATTTCTATGAATCCAAGATATTTCTTTGTATTGAAAATCATTGGAGTTGTTTTTGTCTCGCTTGCCATAGTAGTTGTTTCTATTTTCTTGCTCAATTTTATTTTCTTCAGTGTGAGGATGTATCTCAACGCTACACCTTTTCATCCTGTATTTAAAGAATTTATTCGTTTCATCTTGTTCTTCCCCTGGCTCATACTTATTTTTGATATATTTTTGATTTTTATTTTAAGAAAACTCCTACAGAGATTCCAATTCGCCTATCAAATGCCCCTGCTTTACTTTATCCTTATTGTCCTTACTATTGTTGTAGCATTTGGCTTCCTGGTTGAAAAGAAAACTCGATTTAACAATATGATGTTGAATAGAATGGAGATGAGAAAAGTGCCCCCACCTCTTGATTATATGTATCGACGAGCCACGCGGCCATTTCCTCGAATGGAGAGGTTCATGGAAATTAGAGATAGGGGAATATTTTTGGAACGTCCTTAATATAAGGTCGGGTGTTGGCCCTATTTGTTTTTAAATTTGGTACAATATAACGGTGAAAGAAATAAAACCATTTCCCGAGCCCGTGCCTCTTAGAAAATTAATTGGCCCCAGTTTTATTATTCTCGCTCTAGGTCTCGGCTCTGGAGAAGTTATTTTGTGGCCCTATCTGACTGCTAATTACGGATTAGGTATTGCTTGGGGAGCGATTCTTGGAATCACCTTTCAATATTTTATGAATATGGAGATTGAACGCTATGCACTGGTGAAGGGTGAGAGTGTTTTTGTCGGTATTTATAAATTATGGAAACCAGCAGTTTATTGGTTTATCATCTCAACCTTCATTGGTTTCGGATTGCCAGGGATTGTGGCAGCCTCAGCGAAAGTCATGGCTAGCATCTTGGGAATTAGTAGTTTCAAGTGGATTGCGATTTTGTTTTTATTAATTATTGGATTTATTTTGAGCATGGGGAAAACTGTTTATGGAATGATGGAACATGTCACTAAGATAGTTATTTCTGTTGGAGTGCCATTTGTATTTTTATTAGCTGTATTTCTGGCAACAAAAACCGATTGGTCAGCATTGTTGAATGGAATGTTCGGGGTGGGGGAGGGTTTCTATTTTTTACCGGCGGGGATAAGTATCGCCACCTTTCTGGCCGCTTTTGCTTATTCTGGTGCTGGGGGAAATTTGAACTTAACTCAATCAATTTATGTTAAAGAAAAGGGTTATGGTATGGGTATTTATTCTCAGAAAATTGCTTCCTTATTTTCCAAAAAAGAAGAAAATGAAATAATTTTGGACGGGACAGACTGCGCCGCTACACCAGAAGATATTAGTCGTTTTAAAAAATGGTGGAAATTAATAAGCATTGAACATGCTTTTGTGTTTTGGTTTTTAGGTGTCATTTCTATGATTTTCCTTATGCTTTTGTCGTATGCTACGACACACGGGTTATCTGGTAATGCTGAAGGTATCAATTTTGTCATAAATGAGGGAGCAGTGATTGGTCAAATGGTGTTGCCATCTGTTGGAGTTTTGTTTTTGGTCGTCGTTTCTATAATGTTATTCCAAACACAATTAGGAGTGATGGACTCTACTTCTCGTATAATGGCGGAAAACTTTGCAATCAGAAAATTAAATGGGCAAGAGAGGGGCAAGATTAATCTTTCCAAAATATACTATTCTTTTGTATGGGCTCAAATTGCCTTCGGCATAGCACTGTTTTTGTTTGACGTTTACGAACCGAAAACATTAATAGTTCTAGGAGCAGTCATCAACGCATTCGCCATGTTCGTACACCTAGCCCTTGTTTTCTGGCTCAATAATGTAAGCCTGCAGAAAGTTTTTCGCCCTAGCCTCTGGAGAAAAATAATTATTGGAATTATTTTTATTTTTTTTGGTATTTTCAGTTTTGTAGTTTTAAAAGATAAGTTTTTTTAAAAAAAATGTCACAACAAAATCATTTAGCTTTCTTGCGCTCATTGTTTGAAGAGAAGGAGGGATATAAAAGGGAGATATTGAAGAGTATAAAGGCTAAAGCGGATGCCAAAAGAACTCTGTCAGAAAAAATGGCTGACGCCATGACTTCTAGCTTTGGCAGTATGACTTTCTTAATCCTTAATATTTGCTTATTTGCGGTTTGGATTTTAATTCATACAGTTCCGGGAGATATTTTTCCCGAATTTGATCCTTTTCCATTTAGCTTTTTAACGATGGTGGTTTCCTTGGAGGCCATTGTCTTGTCGATTTTTGTGCTTATTTCGCAAAATCGTGGATCCAAGATTGATGACCTTAGAGAAGAGACTGATTTGCAAATAAATTTAATGATCAGCAACGAAATAACCAAACTTATGAAAATGATGGCAATTTTACTTGAAAAAAATGGTGTTGATTTATCACAAGATCCGGAATTGCGAGAAATGTTGAAACCGATCAGTGAAGAAGAAATAGAGAAAAAGTTAGAAAAAGAAATTTTGTAATTTAATTTCCTTCCTTCTTTTTAAAAGCTGGATGCTTTTCAATATCCTCATCAATATGTTCTAGTTTTTTCTCAATCTTAACGAGAGTACTTTGTAGATTTTTTAATTGCATTTCCTCTGTTTCCACCTCTTCTTCGGTTTTTTCAGTGATCTTTTTTTCCCCAACGAGACCAGAAATTATGAGCCGACTTCCTATAAAAGCAGAAACAAAAACGCCAGTAGCGAGTAGGATAGAAAGACCAATCAGGAAAGACAGTGAAGAGCTAATGTTTATATCATCGGCTAAATGCCATACCCCCCTCCAGAATAATATTATTCCCACACCCCCAATGAGCGCATATGCCTTGGGATGGTGGCTTAATCTGCTTCTTATCTTATCCTCTAATTTGTCGAAAAAGTATATAAGTTTTTTAAATTCTGTTTTCATACTTGTTTTATCATACACCAAGAGTACAATTATTTCCATGGTATGGAATGACAAGAATTTAGAGAAGATACTTTTGAATAATAAGGTGGTGGTTATGCCCACCGACACTATCTATGGCATCGTCGGCCATGCTTTAAATGAGCAAGTGGTCAACCATATTTATGAAATAAGGAAGAGAGCGCCAGAGAAACCCTGCATCATCTTGATTTCTGACATAAAGGATTTGGCGAAGTTTTCTATCCATCTTTCTGCTGAGCAAATAAATAAGATTAAAGAATATTGGCCGGGTCCCGTCAGTATTGTTTTCGATTGTACAGATCAAAAGTTTTTTTATTTGCATCGCGGAACCCAGACTTTGGCCTTCCGCCTTCCCGTACCACATGGCTTGCAAGAATTGTTGAAACATACGGGCCCACTCATTGCACCTTCAGCCAATCTTGAGGGTTTGTCTCCGGCCAACAACGTCCACGAAGCCAAGAATTATTTTCACGAAATGGTGGATTTATACATCGATGGTGGAGAGAGAGGAGGCAACCCTTCGAAAGTTATTAAATTGCAGAAAGATGGCTCTGCCCTTATACTTAGGGAATGAAGAAAAGTCTCTTGGAAAAGATTTTTAGCGCCCCTGCCGAGATACTTGAGAAGAGTGTCGAAGTTGGAGCCGAGATCAAAAATGATATTGAGAATGAAAAACCGACTAAGGCTCTAAAGGAGTATTGGAAAATCTTAGGGCCCGGGCTCACAACGGGCGCAGCTGACGATGACCCTTCGGGCATCGCGACCTATTCCCAAATGGGAGCTTCTCGTGGCTTTAATTTAATTTGGCTTTCACTCTTTTCTTTCCCGCTCATGGGGGTTATCCAAGAAATGTGTGCTCGTATTGGGCTCACTACCGGTGTGGGGCTAGCAACTAACATAAAAAGACATTTTTCAAAAAATATTTTATATTTTTCTACTATTCTTCTTCTTTTGGCCAATGTTTTTAATATCGGAGCTGACTTAGGCGCGATGGCTAAGGGTGTGCAACTTATTTTCCCTTATTCTAATTTTACCTTACTTGTTTTGTTTTTTGCTTTTCTCAGCCTGTTTTTGCAAATATTTATTCCATACAAAAAATATTCCAAATATTTGAAATATCTAGCTTTGGTGCTTTTCGCTTACGTCTTTTCTGCTTTTTCTGTATCGATTAACTGGGGAGATGTTTTTAGACATTTGGTTGTTCCAGGTTTTTCTTTCAATAAAGAGGAAATTATTTTAATTTGCGCCGCCCTTGGTACCACTATTTCCCCATATTTATTTTTCTGGCAGACTTCACAAGAAGTTGAAGAACAAATCATGAAGGGAGAGAAGACAGAAGAAAGTAGACGAACTCTCAACACTCATCAAGATATTTCCAAGATGCGTATTGATGTTTGGTCTGGGATGTTTCTTTCCAATTTAATTATGTTTTTCATTATCGCCACCTGTGCGGCGACATTGTATGCTGGAGGTATCACTAACATCGCGACCGCTGCTGACGCAGCTTTGGCTCTGCGACCCTTTGCCGGGGACTTAGCTTTCACTCTTTTCGCAATTGGAATCATCGGTGTGGGACTCCTAGCCATCCCAGTCTTGGCTGGTTCAGCGTCTTATGCATTGTCTGAAACCTTTAACTGGAAAACAGGTTTATATCGCAAGTTAAAACATGCTACTGCTTTCTATGGAGTCATCATCGTTGCGATGATTTTAGGTATTGCGCTTAATTTCGTTGGCTTGGATCCAATAAAAACCCTTATTTATTCAGCTGTTTTTAATGGTATTATTTCGCCGATTATTTTATTCTTCATTGTGAAAATTAGTGGGAGTGAAGAGATAATGGGAGATTTTAAAAATAAAAAAGTTACCAATATTATCGGCTGGTTTTCTGTTTGGTTGTTATTGATTGTTAGTGTTAGCACTATAATTTTCCTTTTCGTTTAAATTATGCAAATTACTGAAAATTATAATTTAATAAAATTAAACACTTTCGGCATATCTGCTCGTGCTAAATTTTTCGTTGAAGTAAACAATGAAGATGATTTGCGTGCACTTTTTCTTTTGTCGGAGTTTAAAAACAATGAAAAGTTATTTCTCGGTGGTGGTAGCAATGTCTTATTTACTAAAGACTTCGACGGGATAGTTATTCTGAATAGAATTAAAGGTATTGAGATTGTAAAAGAGGAGTCTTCTTCGGTGTTGATTCGAGCGATGGGAGGAGAAATTTGGAATGATTTAGTTAACTTCGCAGTTGAAAGAGAATATTGGGGTATAGAAAACCTAGCGTTAGTTCCTGGTACTGTCGGGGCGGCACCTATGCAGAATATTGGCGCTTACGGAGTAGAGTTGAAGGATACACTTGAGAGTGTTGAAGCCCTCGATATCCAAAGTGGTGGAAAAAAGATTTTTTTGAAAGATGAATGCGGTTTTGGCTATCGAGAAAGTATTTTTAAGAATAAAATTAAAGGACAATACTTTATCTCAGCCATCACTCTGAGGTTGAGCAAAATTCCACAGAAAAATGTAACCTACAAAGTCTTAAAAGACTATCTAGAAAAAAATAATATAGAAATTAAAAAAGTAAAAGATGTGGCTGATGTCGTGTCGCAGATTCGCCGAAGCAAGTTGCCCGACCCAGCTGTCGTGGGAAATGCGGGGAGCTTTTTCAAAAATGTTTTTACTAGTAAAGAAAAATTTGAAAGTCTTTTACGCGAATTTCCCGAAATGCCCCATTTTGAAGAAGATGGTTTTATCAAAATCCCAGCTGGATGGCTCATCGAGCAGTGTGGCTGGAAGGGAAAGAGGGTGGGCAATGTCGGTGTGCACGACAAGCAGGCTCTGGTAATCGTGAATCACGGTGGTGCGACCGGAGAGGAAATTAAAAATTTGGCTTCACAGATTATTACTTCAGTAGAAGACAAGTTTCATTTAAAGCTTATCCCTGAGGTTAATTTCGTCTAATTTTGCATTTTTCCTGCTTGTTGTTATAATCGAGTTATTAAAAATAATTAAACTGTCTATGCAAAATAAAAATAAAGGTAATATGGTTTTTTGGGTTCTAATTGTCGTTGCGGTTGTTGGTTTTTTGGTTTATTTAACTATTAGCAAAAAGGATGATGCCAGTGATGTTACAGCCAACGCCCTGTCTGGCGCCCTAAATAATGAACAAAATATGAATACACAACAAATTGAAGGAGTTAAGATTACAATCTTGAAAGAAGGCACGGGAGACGTAGCCAAGGCTGGGGACACTGTAGCTATGAATTATACTGGCCAGTTTCTTGATGGCCGAGCCTTCGATTCCAATGTTGATCCGAAGTTTGGACACGTGGAACCATTTGTCTTTGTTCTAGGAGCGGGGCAGGTTATAAAGGGATGGGATGTCGGGGTAGCTGGCATGAAAGTTGGGGAAAAGAGAAATCTTGTCATTGAGCCCGCTTATGCTTATGGAGAGAATGGTGCTGGGGGAGTTATTCCACCGAACGCCACACTTTCTTTTGAAGTCGAATTATTAGCAATTAAAAAATAAATTATATGGAAATGCAAAATCAATGTCACAGTGGTTGGTGTAAAAAAATAGGTATAGTTTTAGTCATTATCTTGTTGGCTCATTTTGGGATGAGGATGTTTGGTTTCGGCCCAAGAGGTTTCGGAGGTGATCGAAATGTCAACACCATTTCTTTCACTGGTCACGGCGAGGTTACCGCTGTTCCTGATATAGCTAACGTTTCTTTCACGATTGAGAAGAGTTCCAAGGCCGTGAAGGACGCACAGGCTGGAGTGGCTGAAGTCGAGAAGAAGGCTATTGAGTTTTTAACCAAGGAAGGTAATATTGCTCTGAAAGATATTAAGACCGAAAATGCTTCTTTTTATCCAAAGTATGAATATCGTTACGATGCACCCTCAATGATGCCTTGTACGCAATACGGTTGCCCACCCAATCCTGGAAAGAGCATAATCACTGGTTACACTGCCACAGAAAGTGTAACTGTAAAAATAAGGAATACTGACGACGCTGGTAAAGTTATCCAAGGATTAGGAGCATTAGGAGTATCGGCTTTAAATGGGCCCGCTTTCGAAGTCGATGACGAAGATGGATTGAAAGCAGAAGCTCGCAAACAAGCTATCGACGAGGCTAAAGAAAAAGCAAAAGTTCTCGCGAAAGATCTTGGCGTGCGCTTAGTCCGTATCACCAGTTTCAGTGAAAATGGAAACTATCCGATAATGTATGGTGCTGGGAAAATGATGGTGGCCGACAGTGTAGCTATGCCAGCTCCGGCCGAGCTTCCCAAGGGTGAGAATATCATAAGTTCAGACGTCACCATTACCTACGAGATACGATAAGTTCGTTTATTGACTATTTCGTCTAAAAAGAGTACTATTAAAAGAGCCCTTGAAAGGGGGCTTTTTTAAAAGGAGAAATAAATATCATATATTTATGTCAAAAATCACTGAATATTTAAAGGAAACTAAGTCAGAATTAAAACACGTGCTCTGGCCTACACGGGCTCAAGCATTTTATTACACGATTATTGTGGTAGTCCTTTCTGTATTGGTGGCTTATTTTCTCGGTATTTTCGATTTTATTTTCTCTAAAGGATTAGAGAAGTTAATTTCATTGTAATCTATGTCTAAACAAGAAACACAAGGAACTCGCAATTGGTACGCAATCCATACTTACGCTGGATATGAGAATGTTGTGCTTCGTAATTTGAAACAACGTATTGATTCTCTGGGCATGAATGACAAGATTTTCAATGTGATTGTCCCGATTGAAAAGAAAATCAAAATCAAAGGTGGCAAGAGGGTAGAGGTAGAAGAAAAGATTTATCCCGGTTACGTGCTCGTTGATATGATTGTGACGGATGATTCTTGGTACGTCGTACGCAATACTCCACGAGTGACCGGTTTCGTCGGTGCTGGAGTCAACCCCGTTCCGTTACGACAAGATGAAGTTGATTTCTTGTTTAAGAAAATGGGTGCCGATACTGCTAAACACAATATTGATATGGCCATTGAAGAGACAGTCCGTATCGTGGATGGTCCATTCAAAGATCTAGAAGGCAAAGTAAATGCCGTCGACCAAGAAAGAGGTAAGGTAAAAGTTCTGGTTTCAATGTTCGGTCGCGAAACCCCTGTCGAACTCGATTTCTTGCAAGTTAAGAAAATTTAAGCTAATCTATCAAAATAACAAAAGACATATGGCAAAGAAAATAACCAAAAAAATAAAACTTCAAATCATGGGCGGGAAAGCAACTCTAGCTCCTCCACTTGGACCAGCACTCGGCCAGTCTGGTATTAATATTGGTGATTTCGTTACTAAGTTCAATGCTGCAACACAGAAGATGGTAGGGGATAAGGTTGGTGTCGTTGTGTATGTTTACGAAGACCGCAGTTATGATTTCGTATTAAAGACTCCACCAGTTACTGGACTTATCTTGAAGGCTGCCGGCGTTGAGAGTGGCTCAGGCAAACCTAATTCCGTTAAAGTTGGCAAAATTACCCGTGCTCAAGCCCTCGAAATTGCTAATAAGAAAAGAGCTGACCTAAATGCCAAAGATGACGAAGGATTAATCAACATCGTCGCCGGTTCTGCTCGTTCAATGGGGATTGAGGTAAAATAATTTAAAATTTTAAGACAAAAAAGCCATCACGAAAGTGTTGGCTTTTTTGTTGTTTCCAGGTTATATTTAAGGAATGAAAAAGGGGGGCAAAAAAATTGAAAAAGGTATGTCTTGGGATGAATACTTTATAAATATTGCTGAGCAAGTGGCCAAAAAATCTAAGGATCCATCTACCAAGGTAGGATGTGTGATTGTTGATGAAAAGAAACGACCAGTATCTTTTGGTTATAATGGTTGGGTTGGCGGCTGCGATGAGAAGAAAATGTCTTTTGAAAGGCCAATGAAATATCTTTTAGTTATTCATGCTGAGATGAATGCTCTTATTTTTTCTAAACGAGGGCTAGAAAATTGTACGCTTTATGGTTTATATGCTCCGTGTGAGAATTGTTTAAAATTTCTTATACAAGCTGGTATTAAAAAAGTTGTTTATAAGAATTCAGTCGTAGAAAGCAAAGTTAACAAAAATAAAAACTCAATGACAAATGAAACCACCAATGAAGCAATTACGAGATTGTTATTAGCTTCTCCATGGTTTGATTGTCGCAATATCAATGGAAAGAGTTATTTAAAAGAAATGTGGGGAAATAAAATACCAAAATTTTAATGTCTAAAGTCATTCTAGGATTAGTCGGTTCACTTGCTAGTGGTAAAGAAACCACTAAGAAATATGTGGTGGAGAAATATAATGCGAAAGATTGCAGGTTCTCTTCTATTTTGCGAGATATTTTAAGTAGAGTGGACCTTCCCAATAGTCGAGAAAATCTTCAGAAACTATCAACAGTAATGCGTGCCAATTTCGGAGAAGATTTACTTGCTAGAGCTATTGCAAACGATGCTTCTAAATTAGATGCAGACGTTGTGGTTATTGATGGGGTGAGGAGATTCACGGATATTTCACATTTAAAAGATTTAGAAAATTTTATTTTAATAAAGATTGATGCTGAACCAAAGATAAGATATGAACGAATGAAAATTCGCAATGAAAATGCAGGAGATGATAAGAAAACTTTTGAAGAATTTTTAAAAGACCAAGAAGCAGAAGCAGACAAGCAAATTCCGGAAGTAATGAAGACAGCGAAGTACGCTATTGAAAATAGTGGTACCTTTGAAGACTTGTATAATCAAATAGACGAAATAATTAAAAAAGTCGCCTAGATAAATTTCTCGTAGATAGAAAAGGTGTAATTGAAAGGATTCTCAGAATCCTTTTTGTGTTCTTCGTGTTTTGTTTCATTCCAAACTATCGGAATAATCTCTGGGAAGTATGTATCTGCTTCCTTGTCCTCCATATCGACATGAGTGATGTAGAGTCTGCCAGCTTTCTCGATGCTCTGCTTGTATATCTGTCCTCCACCGATGACAAAAACTTCTTCTGTTGAATCTGCGAAGGATGCCAATGTATCTTCTAGCGACATTGAGACCTCTACTCCTTCAGCCTTGAAACCCTCTTCTCGGGTGACCACGATGTTGCGACGGTTTGTGAGGGGGCGACCGATAGATTCAAAAGTTTTCTGCCCCATAATGACCGTATGACCCTTGGTTGTCTCACGGAAGTGTTTCATATCCGCAGGAAGATTCCACAGGAGTGTGTTCTTCTTGCCTAGTTCGTTATTTTTACCGATTGCTGCAATTATTGAAATCATAAATTTTTAGCTTTATACATAAGGATATCATATCCGACATAAACATAGTCTTCTTTGGTAATTCCCCAAGATTCCAAGATAGCATAGAGTTCTTCGTGTATTTTGTCGGCTTGGCCAACTTCGCCGAATTTTTCTAGTTCAATAAATGATCCCAAACCTTTAACATCATCAATACAGATTTCAACATCTCCCATTTTAGCAGTGGTTCTTTCTTTTTCTACTGTTATATATTTATAAAAATCTAATAATTCAAATATTTCAAACATTTTAGGTATATCTTCTTCTTTTATTTCTAGCTCGTGTTCGATACTATCTAATGAACTTTTTAATTGTTGTTTTAGAGTAAAGAGAATTTTCTTATTTTCTCCGATCTTTTGTTCACGGATTCTTAAAAAATTTCTACCAAAAAGGCGCCCAGATGGATCCTTAATATCATTGGGCCAATAGATTGTATCTTTTTGATATTTTGATGCATGAATTTTTAACCCCATTTCCTTTAAACGGTTCATCACAGCTTCTTTGTCTTTGAGTTTTGCTTTTACTTCAATTTCATTCATTTTTATACGGCTATTTCGAATGGTATACGTGGATGGCTTTCATAATTGAGAAGAGTTGTGTCTTCGGTTTTCCATTTGTATATTGAGGTCCAATTTTTCGTTTCGATTTGAGGCAGTGGATATTTGTTCGAGTCACGAGAGAGTTGTTCTTTAGCACCTTCTACGTGGTTTTCGAAAAGATGCACATCAGCCAAGAATCCAACGAGCTTGCCTTCTTTGAGTCCTGCTTCTTTTGCTAAAAGACTGAGTAGTAGTGCGTAGCTAGCAATGTTGAAGGGGAGTCCGAGCATGGTATCAACCGAGCGTTGATTCCACATTAAGTTTAACTTGCCATTAATCGTGGTAACTTGGAAAGAATAGTGACAAGGAGGCAAGGCCATCTCATCTAACTGGAGAGGATTCCAAGCATTTACAATCATTCGGCGGTCGCGTGGATTAGTTTTCAATATATCGATAAGCCTCTTCAATTGGTCCACTCCCTTACCAGTATAATCAGTATCAAAGTTTTCATATTTTGCATTGAAATGCCTCCACTGGAATCCATAGATGGGACCCAAATCTCTTTCTTCTAGCATTCTCTTTTTAGACTCCTCATCGTGTCCGTAGGGAGCCTTCTTAGGACTCGCCCATTCATCCCAGATATGGTTGTTCCTGTCGAGTAACCATTGTTTATCAGTAATACCATTGATGAAAAATTCCAACTCAGTGGCTATTAAGCGGAAAGGCATTTTTTTAGTCGTGAGGAGGGGGAAACCTTTAGACATATCATGTTCAAAAATTGCTCCAGCAATGGTGTAAGCATCAGTACCTTGGCGGGTCTTGACCATCTCACCATTTTCTAAAACATTTCTCACGATGTCCAAATAGGCTTTCATATTTCCAGTATACTTTTTTCTTTTAATATAAGAAATGTTGACAAATTAAGGTTAAAATGCTACTCTACAAACATCATTCTCAGCGTTACATATTGGGAGTGACCCAATATGTACAAACCTCATCCAACAGGACCGAAGAAATTTGGTCGTTCAACATCGTCTTTTAGAGCTAAGCCTCGTTTCGGAGCTGGGCGCTTTTCTCGTCCGAAAAATAAGAGTAGGTCTCGAGGAGATAGAATCGATGTTTCTCGTTTTGTAAAGAAGGCTGAACATGTCGTAGAGAAAGAATATATCCCAAAATATAATTTTATTGATTTTCCTTTCAACCCCCAGCTTCATAAGAACATTGCCCGCGCGGGATACATCTCTCCTCGACCAATTCAAGATAAAGCTATTCCAATTTTATTGGAGGGGAAGGACGTTTTCGGTATGGCGAATACTGGTACAGGTAAAACTGCAGCCTTCCTGCTTCCCTTGATTGAAAAGATTTCCAAGACTAAAGGATTGAACAAAAGAGAGACAGTTCTCATCATGGCGCCGACGCGTGAGCTCGCACTCCAGATCGAAGCTGATTTCAGGAAACTTTCTTTCGGCTTCGGGATGTTCTCCGTCGCTTGCGTCGGAGGATTGCCAATAATGAAACAGATTCGTGAAATTCAGATGGGAGTTTCTTTCGTCATTGGCACACCCGGAAGACTTCGTGACTTACTTGATAAGAAAATTTTAGACCTATCCAACACTCACTCGGTGGTGCTCGACGAAGCGGACCGCATGCTCGATATGGGCTTCCGTGACGATATGCTCTACATCATCGGCAAGACTCCGAAAGAGAGACAGATGCTTTTCTTCTCCGCGACGCTTTCTCCCGATATTAAAAAGTTAACTGAACAATACTTGAAGGACCCAGTATTTATCTCTGTCATCTCTGGCGAGACGGCTAAAAACATCGAACAAGACGTGATTCGCTATAAAGGTAAAGATGAGCAATTGGCGAAATTACACGAAGTCTTGAAAAAAGACGGTTCAGATAAGGTTCTGATTTTTCGTGAGATGAAGCACAGCGTGGATGCATTAAACAAAGAGCTCGCGCACGCAGGCTTCAAAGTTGGCTGTATTCATGGTGACAAGAGAAGTCGTGACCGTATTCGAACACTCGACTTGTTTAAACAAGATAAAATAACAATACTCATTGCGACCGATGTCGCCGCTCGTGGGCTCGACATCCCTGATGTGACTCATGTCATCAACTTCGATGTACCGCAAACTTACGACACCTATGTGCACCGCATCGGCCGAACCGGCCGTGCCGGCAAAAAAGGCCAAGCTCTAACTTTTGTACCTCAGTAAAAAACCTCATCAACGGTGAGGTTTTTTGTGCTGTGCATAACTTGATTTGCTAAATGTGTGGATGGGGGTATTATTTAGATATTATTCAAATTTAATTAAAATATAAAACTTATGGGAATGGAATCATCACCGTTTGGTAAGCCAGTAAGTCAGGAACAATTAGATGCGAGAAAAAAACAGGGAATACATGACCCCAAAAAGGCTGAAGCGATGGCATTGGCTAGTGATCCAGAAAGATCAAAAGCCAGAGAGCTTAGGGAAATAGCAAAAGGAGATTTAGATTATGGGCTAGAACCTGAAAAACATAGAACTACTTTGGAATATAAGCCGGTAGATCAAGTAAAACAGGATGCGGCAGATCGAGCGAAAGTGGAAGACAGGGAGGCCGACCGAAGAGAAGAAGCTGCAGGAAAATCTTTTGATGAAGCAAAGAGACAAGAAAAAT
>JBAZWP010000004.1:0-34056 GCA_041660345.1 Minisyncoccota bacterium | reverse complement strand
TAAAAAGATGCTCAGTGGAAACAAAATCGTCTTTCAATACTTCAGCCAGCTTCACCGAACGCTCTATCACCTGCGCGAGGTCGGGGTTCAAATAAATTTGATATGAAGGAGAAATAGTACTGCGTGATTCTGGTGCTTCGATGAGTTCGATGACGGTGTCGGTCAGAAGCATAGTATCAACTTCCAACTTGTCTAAAATAGAATTAACCATACTTTCTTCTTGTAAAAGAAGGGCAGCTAAAAGGTGCAGCGAAGAAACATGGTTCACCCCACGCTCAATAGCTAGCTCGTGAGCTTTCTTAATCGCATCCTTGGCTTTAGTTGTAAATTTGTTTAATGGGGGCATAAAAAAGTTATAAGATTGTAAGGTTTCTAAAACAAAAAGTCAAAATTACTGAGTTTTTGTTGTATCAATGGCCTTGAAAGCGTCATTGATAGCATCAATCGAGATGAAAGATGGCCCGTCTTCACCGGAAAGCGCCATTCCCAGAATTTCTCCATCAAGGTTGATAATGGATGCACCACCATTGCTCTTACTAACATTCAACCTTAGACTTTTATTACCTTCGAACATAAAAGACGAGATACTGCTACCAACCATAATGATTTTCTGTCCTGTCTTCATCTTGCTCCAATCACCATAAACTGGTATGGAAAAAACTAATTTATTTTTCTCATCTATCGGGTCGCCGATTTGTAGAAAGGAAACACCGGATTTATCAGCGGTGATAAATTTTGCTTTAAATTTACCACTAGCATTCTTCGCAAAATATGTTCCATCATTCGGAACGAGGGTCGCGTCGGCTACTATCATATCTTTTTCAGAAATAATAAAACCGCGACCAACTGAAATTTCTATAAATTTATTCTCAATATCGGGAATTTCGCGAGTAAGAGTAAAGACCGATGCTTGGCTCTTCGCAATAGCATCAACCACAAGATCTTCCTCTTTCACTACCACTGTCTGCACCGAAGTCTTGCCTTCTACTTGGACAATTTTCTCGACGGTCTGCTGCACTACACGATTTATCGGCGTGGTCACCGAAACAGGCGCTTGCTCCATTAGAGTGACAGTCGTTATCCCCGTCGCGATTGAGGTCACGAAAGAGAGCAGAACAGCAAGTAAGATAAGTTGTGATTTATTAAGTTCTTTTACATCCATATACCTTAACTATACCATTTTTTTAATTTAGTCAAAATTTGCAAAAAGAATATTATTTCTTTTCTGGAGCAACAATAAAACCACCATTCCACCAACATTCTTGAGCTTTTTTCTGTGCATCAATCAAAGAGACTTCTTGTGACGATAATTTTTCTCCAGACTTTAACTTTTTCCAAAGATCGGCAACGGTTGTACCCTCTGGTATTCCCTCTCCACTATATCTTCCAGTAAATTGTCCATCAGTTGGTAATTTATCCATATATCGCCCCGGGGTCATCGTCCAAACTCTGTTGTGCTCTGAACCATCTGCATCTTTTTCTTTTCCAACAACCATAAACATTTGTGTGGTTGGTTGCCTATCAGCTGTAAAAAATGGTGTTATAGCACCACCACGAATACCTAATTTAACGTTTCCTGAAAGTTTAGAATTGAATCCATCAACAAATTTTTTCTTTTCCTCGTCTGTTCCCTCAATGTTCAAACGAAATACTTCGTCTTTAGCTCCAGCTAAAATTTCTAAATCTTCTTTTGAGACAATTCCTTTTTCCATCATTTCCTTTTGAGAAGAAACCCCCTCTGTTCCAGTATTTTGTTTTGTATCAACTTCAAAAGCGGCTGATTCCCCCTTAAACGGAAGCTCTTTTGGTAAATGCTCTGAAACTACACCGAAGGAAGATTCTAAACTACCCTCCATAACTCCGCCAGCTTCTTCTCCTTTTAAATGGAGCGACATAATATGATTTACAGCAAAAGCAGGAACTTCAATATCTATTCCGTCTTTGCTTTTAATTTTTAAAATAATTTTTGTTGATTCTACTTCCTCGATAGAACCATCTGGTCTTTCAATTTTAAAATGTGTAGCCATCCATTTTTTTTCTGGATGAAATTGTGATGGTTGAATATCCTTCACTTGTTCTAAAACTTCAACACTCCAACCCTTGCTCTCTATACTTGACACAGGAAGCAAACTTTCAAACTTCTCTAAATTTTCAAGTAATTCTGCATCATACTGCCCTCCCTCAAGTATCGCACTATATGAAACAGGAGTGGTCCAACCAGATCTATTACGAAAAAAATCATCCTCGCTCGCACTTTCTTGACTACTATTCCACTCAGCCTGACTCCCTGCTTGAATCCTTTCTGCTTCTCTAGGAAGCAAAGCTTTAAAAATTAATAATTTTTGTTGTTCATTTAAACCTGCAAACCTCTGTTTAAGTTGTGCAAGTTGTTGTTTTTTACCTTCTAGATTATTACCTCCTCTCGCTGGCATAGATCCTATGGTCATAAATTTATTTAAGATAAGTTAATAATTATAATACCCTAATAATACCATTTTTTTAATTTAGTCAAAATTTGTTCCAGCGATTTAATGACATAATCAATATCTCCTTTTTCGGTATTCCTGCCGAAGGAAAATCGTAACGAGCCGTCGGTCTCTTTGCTATTTTTATTAATAGCTTTTATGACGTAAGAAGCTTTGCCATCCCCGGACTCACAGGCACTCTTCGAGGATACATACACACCTCGAGCTGATAATTCTATCACCAACAAATCACTAGTAATTTGAGGGATAGTAATATTTATATTATTAGGTAAACGATTCTCCAGACTGCCATTAATAGTCATTCCGACATTCTTGAGAATGTTGGAATGTTGAATTTTGTTCAAGAAATAATTTTGAAGTTTTACTAGACGGGATACTTCTTTCGTCTTCAATGATTCTGCAACCTGTAACGCTTTAGAGAATTTCAAAATTTCAGCCGAATTTTCTGTACCCGGGCGTAAGCCTCCCTCTTGGTTACCACCTCCCCAGATATTCGTAAGTGGCACCGAATTTTTCTTGTAGAGTAGCCCGACTCTTCCTGCCCCTTCGATTTTTGAGCCTGAAATAGAAAGCAAATCTACGCCAAGCCTTTCAACATTCAAATCTAGATAATTTACCGCCTGGACCGCATCGGTATGGAAAAATAAGTGGTCTATTTTATTCACCTTTCTGTAATGTCTGATTTCTTTGGCGATTTCTCGTATTGGTTGAATGGTGCCGATTTCATTATTGGCATACATTACCGAAACCAAAACAGTGTTCTTCTTTATTTCCTTTTTTATTTTTTTCACATCAACAATTCCATCCGCTTCCACGAGCACGATTGAGACTTGGGCTAATTTTCTTTTCTCCAACATTCTACAAGTCAGGAGTACTGACGGATGCTCGATGTTGGTAGTCACGATGTGTGGCAAAATATTTTTTTCACTTTTATAGAAAAATACTAAGCCTTGTATTGCTAGGTTATTGCTTTCTGTTCCTCCACTGGTAAATATTATTTCTGATGGCCGAGCATAAAGAATTTCTGCGACTTTCTGCCGGGCATTCTCTAACTCTTTTCGAGCCGCTACACCCAGGAGATGTATCGAACTTGGATTGGGAAATGCCGAAGAAGCATAATCTAGATATATTTTCTTGGAGCTTTTATTTGTTTTACGCGTTGATTTCAACATTGAAATAGTATATATTGAATTCGTATGAATATAAAGCTCGATAGTGTTTTTCTTTTGGTCTTTTTTGTTTTCACTGGCATCGCCATTTTGATTGGCGCGGTGTGGATGGTTATGACTGAAAAGCGTTTAAAAAGATTTTTCCTTGGGAAAAAAGCTAAGGACTTAGAAGATACCATCGAAATCCTTGAAAAAAACATCAATGATTTAAAGGATGCGAAAATAAAGATAGAGAAAGAAATAACTGAAATTAACAAGAAGTTAAGAAAGAGCGTACGCGGACTTGAGACAATTCGCTTCAACCCATTCCCTGATCAGGGCTCTAATCAAAGTTTCGCAATGGGAATACTGAACGAAGATAAAGACGGTGTAGTTATCTCTAGTTTGTATTCGCGCGAAAGAATGAGCATTTTCGCTAAGCCGATAAAAAACGGCAAATCAGAATACGAGTTAACAGACGAAGAGAAAGAGGCCCTAAAGAAAGCAGAAGTATAGCAAGATTAAAAATAAATTTGTTGAAATAAACTTTGCCAGAGCATTCTCCTTATGACCTAACGCAGCAAAGTTTGATTTTAAAAATTTATTAGATAAAAATCTTTTAAAAATATGGAAAACAATAACAAACAAAATAATATAGAACGTCCACCCGTGGTGGTCATAATGGGACATATCGACCATGGTAAATCTACTCTGCTTGATTATATAAGGAAGAGTAATGTCGTCGACACAGAGGCGGGTGGAATCACTCAACATATTTCCGCCTATGAGGTGGTGCATAAAGATGAGGCGGGCAAGGACCACAAGATAACCTTCCTGGATACTCCGGGGCACGAAGCTTTTTCTAAAATGCGCGAGCGAGGCGCGAACGTGGCAGACATCGCTATTTTAGTCGTTTCAGCTGAAGACGGCGTTAAACCACAAACCATCGAAGCTTGGAAAACGATTCTGGCCAGTAACACCCCAGCGATAGTGGCGATAAATAAAATAGACAAACCTGGCGCCAATATTGAGAAGACTAAAACTGAGCTAGCAGAGAATGAAATTTATTTAGAAAACTATGGTGGCAAAGTTCCTTGTGCAGAAATTTCAGCCAAAGTTGGTACGGGAGTGGACAACTTGCTTTCTCTTATCCTCATTTTGGCCGAGATGGAAAACTTCACTGGCAATACAGAAGAGAATGCATCTGGTTTAGTTATTGAGGCGAGCTTAGACCCGAAGAGAGGAATACAAGCAACTATTTTGATAAAAAATGGAACTTTGCGAAGAGATATGTGCGTAGTGGTAGAAGATGCGCTGTGTACGACTCGCATTATGGAAAACTTCCTGGGTAAGAAAATAGAAGAAGCAACTTTCTCCTCCCCTGTCCGTCTAGTAGGCTTCGACAAGATGCCTCAGGTGGGAAGCACCTTTGTGTCATTCGACAAGAAAAAAGCAGCTGAAGAATGCGCAGAAAACTGTAAAAGAGACAGACTCTATGCTAAAGATACTGATAAAAAAACAGAGAAAGAAAGTGGAAAGAAAATCATCCCGATTATTTTGAAGGCCAATGTGTCTGGCTCTCTTGAGGCAATCGAAAAAGAAATAAATAAGATACAGAATGAAAGTGCGGAGTTCAGAATCGTACAGAGAGGCGTCGGGCCAATCCTAGAATCAGACATCAAAGGTATCGCCGAGGATGGTAGTGCCTTGGTAATCGGCTTCAATGTGAAGGCAGACAAGAATGCGACTGAACTAGCGATAAATAGAAACATAACGATTAATTCTTTCGACATCATTTATAAAATGACAGAGTGGTTAGCTGAAGAGATGGAAAAAAGACGCCCAAGAATAGAAACCGTAGAAATCACAGGCCAGGCCAAAATTTTAAAGGCTTTCAGCCGAACGAAGGAGAAGCAAATCTTGGGGGGCAAAGTAACTGAGGGTCATATCACTCTCGATGGAATAGTGAAGATAATGCGTCGAGACTTCGAAATCGGACGCGGAAAAATAGTAAATCTAGAAAAGAATAAAGTGAAAACCAGAGAAATCGAAGAAGGTTCCGAATTCGGAATGATGATCGAATCAAAGGTGGAGATAGCTCAAGGCGACGTCATTGAGTCATTCGCGATAACACAGAAATAAATTTTTAAAATAAACTTTGCCAGAGCATTCTCCTTATGACCTAACGCAGCAAAGTTTGATTTTAAAAATTTATTAAACAAAAAAAAATTAAAAGATTATGAACAACAGAAATGAAAAAGTTGCGAATTATATCAAGGAGCTGGTTGCTTCTTTTTTAGGACGTGAGAATAATAAAACATCCCTCATCACAGTCACCTCTTGCACAACTTCACCAGACTTGAAACGTGCAACTGTCTACATCACCGTGTTGCCAGAGAGCAAGGAACACGATGCTCTCGAATTCGCCAAGAGGAAGAGGGCTGATTTGCGTGACCATCTTAAGAAGAATATGGAAACCAAGGTAATCCCTTTTATCGACATTGAGATAGATCGTGGAGAAAAAAATCGTCAAAAAATTGACGAATTGTTGCGAGTAAAATAATTTTGAGGCCTAGGGCGGAATCGAACCGCCGTATAAAAGTTTTGCAGACTTTTGCCTTACCACTTGGCGACTAGGCCATCTTTTAAAAAACCTGTGGGCAAGGAGGGACTCGAACCCTCAAGTCTTGCGACATTAGTTCCTAAGACTAACGCGTATACCAATTCCGCCACTTGCCCATGTGCGCCCTGAAGGGATCGAACCTTCGACCTTATCCTTAAGAGGGATCTGCTCTACCAGCTGAGCTAAGGGCGCATATATTAAATTGACAAAAATTTTAACAAACCCCAGTGCCCGAGGTGGGAATCGAACCCACATCCCTTGCGAGACACGATTTTAAGTCGTGCGCGTATACCAGTTCCGCCACTCGGGCAACAAAATAGATTATATGCAAAAAAAGCTCAAATTACAAGCTTCGCGGAGGCCTTCGTGTAGATACTTGACAAATACACTTAAAGGTGCTATACTATACCCATATGATGAAGAATAATAAAACAACTAAATACAGCGTATTTTTGACCTTGTTATTCATAGCTATATTGGCTGTGGTGATAATGGTGCCCGATACAGCTTCTGCTCAGAGTACCGCGGGCTACGTTACTGGTTATGGTGTTGGTCAATATAACTATATTTATCCTAACAACACGTATAACTCTGGATACAATTACACCAACACTGGCTATGCATATAACAATAATTACAATGCTCCGACATACAACCCTACACCAAGAATCTATTCAATGAGTCCAAGTACAGTGAATAAGAATTCGACTTCCTTCGTGGCGGTGATAAATGGAGATGGTTTCATCCCGAGTTCAACGGTCAGAGTAAATGGTGAAAACCAGATTACAACTTACATCAGCCCTTCCCGTTTGGAAATGCGTTTAAACAATTTATCTCAAATGAGTACAGGAGGTCATATTGTGAATGTTTATAATCCAAACACTAACAGTTTCGGGTACTCGAATGATGTAACCTTGAAGGTGAATACCGGAACAGTAGCTTCCACAAACACAAGTACGAAAACTGTAGCGAAAAAGGCTTCTACGACTACAACAACTGTCGCTACGACTAAGGCAACGACAAATAAAAGTGAAGAAAGCTTGGTAGCGGGTGCAATCTTCGGAACAAGTGAGGGCTTCTTGCCTACAGGATTGATGCAATGGATACTATTCATTATATTCGTCTTACTTATAATCTACTTGTGGAGGAAAATCTATAACGCTCCCAAGTATGAAATGACTCCCTTAAAGCATCATTAAAATTAACCTCTTTCACAGAACAAAAGTCAGCCCCCAGGGGTTGACTTTTGCGTTTTAGTGTGATACAATATATAGGTATAAAGCCCTTTGAAAATTGAACATTTGGGACAGTTGAATCGCCAAATGGTGGACAACTCTCGTCGACCTTCTAGCGATTCAACTGTCTACACTCACGTTTTACCCCGCGCCCCGCGGGCGCACAACTAGCGCCCCAAAAGGGCAAAAGGAGAAACACAATGCAGACCTTCATGGAAGTTGTACTCTTTCTTGCTGTTGTCTACGTGGCACTGGATGCTCTTGTTATTGTTCCGGAGCCAAGTTTCGGAGTTCACCTCCGATTCAATAAGAGAACCGGCAGAATCATCGAAGAGGGCCTCGAAAGCAAGATACCCCTCATCGACAAAGTCGAGCTTTTTTCAACAGAGCTCGATAAAATCGAGGTGAATGTAAATTTCACCACGATTGACAAGCTACAACTCACGCTCGTTGGGTCACTCCAATATCGTCCAGACCCGCGCATCTCAGACGACCCGGCCGACCTTAACAGGCTAGCCGAAAACAGGAGAGGCAAAAACACATTCTTTGCAATGTCTCAAGAGATTATCAAGTCGGGAATCGAAGATGCTCTTCGGTCTCTACTTGGAGGTCTTGGTGGTGTTTACGAAGGAAGTAAGTTCATCGGCAACCGGCAGGCACTTGGTTCGCTGATCAACTCAATCCTTCGGCTCAGCAAGCCACCACACCTCAATCACAACGCTGGGACATGTGGCATCCCTGGATGTGCGATGCCAGAAAAAATCGATGCTCAAGACTTGGTCTCCTTCTACAATACTCACTGGAAGGGAGTCCAAGATGACATCGAACAAGGGAAGAAGAACGACACTGAGTGTTCTCCTATCGAAATACGCTACGGCATCGACATCGAAACATTCGCGCTCGCGAACGTGGACTTCTCGGATGCCACGAAAGAAGCCTTCGAGAAAGAGAAACAAGCGGAGGCAAGACAAAAAGCCTTCCGGTTCAAGATGGAAATGGCACAAGAAGCGAAGAAACTCGGCGCTTCTGCTCAAGAGGCGCTTAATGCGGCCGATGTGTCTCTCGACCCGAAGGTGAGTAAACAAATCGTTTCCGTCGAGGGCGAAGCTGGTGTTCTCGGTGGCATCGTAAGCAAAATTGGAGGAAAGTAATGCACAACAAGGGAGTTGCCCACACCGGCCGAACAGACCCCACAATTCAGAAGATATTCCGCACCATCGCGGTAGCTGTTATCTTCTTGACGCTGGTGGTGGTTGGGATGAAATCCTGCCAGAAGCCGAAGAGCAAGGACACGCAGACCACGGGCGTAGTCGCAGGAACCCAGCGAAAGGCACTGGTGCTGGAACACGACGAGTACTGCCCTCCCTACTGCGACATCGACATCTGGTTCCACGATTTCGAATTGGATACTCAGGGGGATAGCATCTCTCTGACGTTCAACACGAATGACAAGGGCCCGGTGACGATGAAGTATCCGGGGAAGGGTACGTTTGAACCTCCGCCACATGCCACCACTGGCAATGTGAGGGTTCGACCACTCGACCCCGCAACACGAGTAAGAGTCAAGGTATCAAGGGTAATCACTGTCATCGAATAACAGCGACCCCCATCGCACCCAAAAGGTGCAAGAAGGCAACGGCCGGACCCCATGGGTCCGGCCGCTTTTCTTTGCCTTTTTATTTATTTTACTAATTTAACTTAGGATTATAATCTTTCAATTCTACTTGATTATCCTCTGGGTTAACTTCAGACCTTGGGATATTCAGAGTGTTCAAGACAATGTTCAATATCGCCCAGACACCAAGCATAATAGTAATACCTATAATCCCCCACAGCATATGGCTCTTGCCAGTTGTCTTCGCTTCCTCGTTATCTGTATCTCGAATAAATTCGAAAACACCATAAAGAAAGTAGATAACAGCCAGAGCGAAAAGAAGCTCAATCAGAGGGTTGATGATAAGTGTATTAACATTCGTTAAGAACTTATCAAAACTCTCGCTAGCATAAGCAACTTTGGGTAAAAATAAATCCATTCTATTTAAAGATTAATAAGGAACCGTTGGAAGAGTGATGGTTTGATCGTTTCTCAAGCCAAAGGTATTGCGAACGATGGCTACAAGCCCCCAAACACCGATGATGACCGCAAGACCGATGATGCCGTAGACAATACGGTTTCTTCCAGCTGTCTTCGCCTCTTCGTCATCAGAGATTACGAATTGGACGACTCCCCATACGAAGTATACAACTCCCAATGCAATCAAAACTGGCAAAACTGCATTTAAGATGTCACCAATCTTACAAAGAAAGGTTTGTGCATCAACGATAGCAGCCCCAGGAGTACATCTAGCTACAGGTTGTCCTGTTTGCTGGGCTAACGCCATAAATGGAGCAGAACCTAAAACCAAACCTGCTACTACGATTAATTTCTTTTTCATAATTTATAAAACTAAAAAAACTACTAATAATGTTATCCGCTTTGAGCGGAAAGCGACCTAATAATAATATATAAAGAACACGTAAATTAATTATACACTACAAGAATTGTTAAGCAACAATGCCAAGTCTATTTGCCCCCAGGGTTAACAGTTGGGAGAACGCGTGTATTTAAGCCGAAGGTCCCTCCCAGGATACTGACCAGACCCCACACTCCGACCATCACCGTAAGACCGATAATACCCCAAATCATAAGCTGTTTAGAGCTTTCTTTCTTGGCCTCATCTTCACTGTGTATGATGAATTGCACCACACCCCAGACGAACATCATCACAGCCAAAGCGAAGATAAGTGGAATAACTGAATTATTAATAATTCGGGTTATATAACATGCTAGGTCTTGAAACTTGGGGTTGCCACTTAAGTCACAAGTAGCGCTACCACCACTAGGGGTGGTGATTTGTGAGAGGGCCGGAGCACTGGCACTGAGATTAAATGTATTGACTATAATAGCCACAAACCCCCACAAGCTCATAATAACCACGAAGCCGATGATGCTGTAGACTATCTTCTCTCTCCCCTTGTCCTTCGCTTCTTCACCGTCAGCGATGACGTAACGTACGACTCCCCAGACGAAGTAGACCACACCCAGGGTAACTAGAACTGGAATAATAGAGTTAAGAATTTGTTGAAATTTACATAATAGTCCCCCAATGCCGGTCGCAGTACAGGTGGGTTTTGACGATGTGTTTCCACTCAGTGGTCCTGATGGTGTCCCTTGGTTGAACTCGCCCGCAGAGCCTTCAACCCATGTTCCGCCATTAATCTGACATTCTTCTTCTGAGGTACTAGGGAATCTCGAAGTCGAGCCGACACATCCATAAGTCTGGGCGTTTACATAAGTTACGGGGAAACTAGCTAGTAGAAGTAAAACACTGAAGAGAAAAAATAATTTTTTCATAAATTATAGAGCCAATACGGTCTCAGATATAAGTTGAGCGATAGCCCACGACCCTAATAATAATGCCGCACCGATTAAAGTGTACATTAAAGCATCCTTCGCGGCAGTAATTTTCTCTGAATTGCCCCTCGCAGAGACAAAAAGGAAACCGCAGTAAATGATAGCGAGAGCAATAAGAGGTATACCAATCCTGATTACGCCTTCTAAAAGATTTTTCACAAAGCCATTAAGATCTTTTGTATTTATTGGATTAATTATTTTTACCTGAGGATCTTCTAAACGTCCAGCGACTTGTGCGGAAGAAAAAACAGGCACAACAAACAAAGAAAACATTAAAACTAAAATTAAGAGGTTTTTCTTCATGAAATTCATATTTATAGTATACATAATATTAATATTTAAATCCAAGTAAAAGTGGACAGATCCCCAAATTTATAGCCGATAATTAATAAAATCGTTTTAATAATAAGGTAACTTCCTGCGGCTATGGCGAGTCCAGTAACGGTATTCATAAATACTTCTTTAGCCTCACTTCGCGCACTCTCTGACGCGCCACCAGAGATGATCATCTTCAACCCAGCAAAAGCGAACATTATGGCAGCCAGAGGCACAACCAAAATCTTAAAGGCGAACTCAATAAGTCTGTTGATTAATTTTAAGATATCATCGAAGCCACAGGGTTCTTGGCCTTCTTTATTCCCACACTGAACCAATGCTTCAAAGATTGGTGTTTTATTATTAGGAGTTGATGGTGAAGTTGGAGTAGTCGGTGAAGGTGTGGTGGGTGTTGGAGTTGTTGGTGTATTGGGGCTCGCTGGATTGGTTGGAGTGATTGGATTTGCTGGAGGTGTACTTGACGGATTTACACAAGTATCATCGACAAGTTCTTGAGGCGGCTTGCAGAACGGTTGAGCGGGCGGAATATAAGAGGTAGTGGTACGGTCACTAATGTTGTAAGTGTACGGTATGGTGATATTGGCTAGGACTCTCCCCGTCTCCAAACTTGTGACAGCACCATAGAACTTCTTGCTAGGATTATCGTTGAAGTATCCCACAGCTCGGAAATAATAAGTAGAGTAATTAGAAAGTTCAGGGTTGGTATAGAAATTGCCACTTTCGTGAATATTATTTTTACGAATTATCTTGATTGTTTCATCTGGGTCGTTATCTAAGTTAGAACTATTTTTTTTATATTCGAAATAAGTGGTGAATGGTTTTTCGTCAACATTGTTGGAATAACCTCCATTAAAAATAAAAATGTTGGACGGCAAAACTGAATACCCCAGGGTGACTATCTCGATGTCTTTGGGGTTGGGTTGGGCGGAAACTTGAAAAACAAAAAATGGTAAGAATATAAGAAGAGAGGATAAAAAGAAAATTAAAATCTTATTTTTTATATTCATTTGATTTTACGAAATCATATCGCGTAATCGTCATTTAAATGCGATGTTATCTTAATAATAAATCAATTTTTGAACTAGCGTCATTAACTGCTTCTTCAGGTGACAAAAGGTTCGAAAGTACCTTTTCAATCATATTGCGGAAAATATCATCACTACTCTTCGGTGATGGATCGAGCCAGCTGCGTGCGAATAGTGCAGAATCATATGTATATGGAGAGTAATTATCATTAGGCTTTACTGCTAGCAAATCACGTCGAGCCGGAGTCATATTGAAGGCTCTGGCGAAAGAGGCGGGAAAGTTACCACTCGACATGAGTCCTGCCGCGATATAAGCAGTATTAAAGTTTTTAGAAAAAGAAGAGATGGCTATACCATGAACCTTGCCGAGGGTGATCTTGGAAGCTGTATTTTTGATTTGAGGCATGGGAGCAATAAGAAAATTCTGGTTAGGGTTCTTATTGACTAAAATTGGAAGTTCGCTTGCGAAACCAAAATAAAATGCTGAATCTTCTCTACTAAATACATCCACTGATGAAGGCAGAGAGCGGTTCCAAGAATAAACATTGGTCAAAGAGTCGGCGAAGTCCACATAAAATTTCAAAACAGCACCGAGGTTATGTTTTCTCGTATCATCATTTAAGGCAGAGACATGAGCGCCGCTCTTCTCTACTACTATCGGGTTGCCGGTTTGCATAAAAAGCGTAGCCAGAATATCTTTCGCATTATTAACATTCACGAACTGCCCCATCGCGACGGTACTTTTAATAATTTTACCCAATTCATCCTTTTTAGTTAGCGTAGGCACCAAGTCTACTAGGTCATTCCAAGTCTTGGGTGGATAGACAACACCATTTGAGTCTAGAATTCCACGATTGTAATACATCATAAGCGGGTCGATAGCTATCGGGAAAGCCATGATGCCCTTGTTAGTAAGAAAAACTTCTCCAGCGCTAGCGAAATTATTTTTAAAAGAAGCCACGGGATAGCTAGTATAAGGTATGGTAAAAATCTTTTTGTTATAAGAAATAGCCAAATTATCCGGCAAGAAAAACATGTCTGGGCCGGTGCCCTCCGCCAAAGCTTCTAATAAATCTTGAGTGAAAGTGTCTTTAGACTTTTCGACATATTGAACGGTAAAATTTTTGTTGGTAGTGTTGAAGTTGTCGATGATGGAAGACATCGTGGTAGCAGGAAAAGTCCCCCACAAGACGACGGTACCCTGGCCAACATTTTTATCATCCTTACCGATGGGGATAGACCCAGAAAAAACGAAAACACTGAATACAGCCGCTGCAATAAATATAACTATAACTATGATTTGAAAATTGTTATTTTTCATTCTTCTTTAATATCATACCATA
The DNA here is from genome assembly GCA_041660345.1 of Minisyncoccota bacterium. Lineage (GTDB taxonomy): Bacteria > Patescibacteriota > Minisyncoccia > Phycocordibacterales > UBA9973 > UBA9973. The sequence continues at coordinate 20,406 of JBAZWP010000004.1, read as the reverse complement.
ATGGTGTTCTCCGGCATCAATATCGCGCACGAAGATAAAGCCATGTTTGTCAAACATTTCTCTGACTTTTTCTTTAGAAGTAATATGAATCTTCTGTTGGCTCACGAGAGTGGAGTTGTCCGACCAGTCAATGAACAATACCTCACCACCTTTTTTTAATATTCTTTTTGCCTCTTTGAGAGTATCATCTTTATTTTCTACTTGGAAAAAGACATTAGACAGTATAACCGCATCGACAACCTCATCTCCCAACTTTGTTCCACCTATTTTCTCGATGTTGCCCCAGAGAACTTCGACATTTTTAAGATGTGCGTGTTTAACTTTATTTTTTATCGTCTCAATCAAGTCTTTCTGTATCTCTATAGCATAGACCTTACCCATCGGGACTAGGTGTGATGCTAGGATAGAATAAAATCCAGTCCCCGCTCCCAAATCTGCCACAACATTGTTTTCCCTTAAACCGAGAGCTTTTAAATTTTTTAATGGATCTGTAAACATTCAATAATTATACCAATAATTACAGAAAACACATATCAATTAAGCACAGGCAAGTGAGGCGATGCCGTCTCCAGCCCGAAGTCTCATAATAGTGACACCTTGAGTTTGTCTGCCGAGAGATGAGATGTCTTTCAAAGCGGTACGGATTACCTGCCCCTTCTTCGACATTGCAATCAATTCTTCTTCCTCGCCGGTTAGAACTTTCGCCACGATTAACTTGCCAGTCTTACTAGTAACCTTGGCAGTTTTGATGCCAGAGCCACCACGCTTCTGAACTTTGTATTCTTTGAGCACAGTCTTTTTACCGAAGCCGTTGGCGCTCATCGTGAGAATCATCCCATCTTTCTTGCCATTCTTGATGACGTCCACTCCGATGACTTCATCACCCTTGCCGAGCTTAATACCGCGTACGCCACCGGCTGTGCGGCCCATTTCTCTAATATCTGACTCTTTGAATCTAATAGCCTGCCCATCAGCTGTAGCAAGCATCACCTCGTCTCCCTTCTCAGTTAGAAGCGCGGAACGAAGTTCGTCACCTTTGTCTAGACGAATAGCAATTAGACCACTACGACGGACGTCTTTGAAACTTTCGCTCGACATTTTCTTGGCGGTACCATCTTTTGTTACGAGCATTAGTGAGGTTGGAGATTTATTCCAGTCTTTCGGCATCGCGAGAATCGATGTGACTTTTTCTTCACCGGAGAGCGCTAAGAAATTCATAATCGATTTGCCTTTCGTGGCACGACGACCTTCTGGAATGTCATACATTTTTATCTGATAGGCTTTACCCAAATTCGTGAAGAAGAGCATATCGCTATGGGTCGAACCAGCGACGAGCATAGTCACGAAGTCCTCTTCTTTCGTCTCGAGGTCAACTACTCCGACACCGCCACGCTTCTGAGAGCGATATTCAGAAGGATCGGTACACTTCACATAACCACCAGCAGTGAAGACAAGCATGGTCTCCTTCTCGGGGATAAGGTCTTCTTCAGAAATTTCTTTGATACCGCCTTTAATTATTTTTGTACGTCTTTCATCCTGGTATTTGTCGCGAATTTCTTTCAACTCTTTTTCAATCAAGCCGAGGATTTTCTTTGGGCTAGCGAGCAACTCTTTCATTTCTTTGATAAATTTCTGTTTTTCTTCTAATTCGTTCTCGACGGCCTTGCGCTCGAGTCCAGCCAATTTGACCAATTTCATTTCCAAGATAGCAGCCGCCTGTAAGTCTGAGAATTTGAACTCTTTCATCAAATTCAGCTTCGCTAATTGGGAATCTTTCGAGCCACGAATCACTGTGATAACACGGTCAATTTTGTCCAGTGCTTTCTTCAAACCAAGCAAGATGTGCTCGCGTTCTTCAGCCTTACGTAAGTCGTAAACTGTGCGCCTCTTCACAACCTCTTTTCGATGAGAAATAAATTCATCGAGAATAGATTTCAGGGACAGCGTCTGGGGCACACCGTCAACTAATGCGACAATGTTGAAATTAAAGTTGGACTCGAGTTGGGTATTTTTATAAATATAGTTTAGAACTTTTTCGGGGTGTGCGCTGTTTTTCAAATCAATCACGATGCGGATGTCATTGGTCGATTCATCGCGTAGGCCCTTGATTCCTTCGAGCTTCTTTTCTTGCACTAATTCAGCGATAGCCATTATCAAATTCGCTTTGTTCACTCGGAACGGTAGAGAGGTGATGATGATTTGGAAATTACCATTTTTCTCTTCGACGATTTCGGCTTCTCCACGACAAACTACTCCCCCACGTCCGGAAGAATATGCGTGAAGCATGTCTTTATGGCCATAGACGACTCCGCCGGTTGGAAAGTCGGGCCCCTTGATGAATTGCATCAAGTCTTCAGTCGTCGCATCTTCGTTCTCGATTAAATAATTGGTCGCATCTAATACTTCAGCTAAGTTGTGTGGCGGAACATTCGTCGCCATGCCGACGGCAATACCGAGAGTCCCGTTCAAAAGCAGTCCTGGCACCGATGAAGGAAAGACAATCGGCTCTTTGCGAGTCTGGTCATAGTTCGGACGAAAGTCTACAGTCTCCTTCTCTAGATCGCGAAGTAGTTCACTAGAAATTTTCGCCATCTTGGCTTCGGTATAACGCATCGCTGCGGCATTGTCTCCATCGATTGAACCGAAGTTTCCTTGTCCTAAAATAAATGGATAACGAAAAGAAAATTCCTGAGCCATACCCACCATCGAATCATAAACAGCAGTGTCGCCGTGAGGGTGATATTTTCCAAGCACATCACCGACAATAGCGGCTGACTTTCGGAAACGGGCGCTAGCGGTGAGTCCCATTTCATGCATCGCGTAGAGAATTCTGCGATGTACTGGCTTTAAACCATCGCGGACATCCGGAAGAGCACGAGAAGTAATGACCGACATAGCATAAGCCAAGTATGATTCTTTCATTTCTGCCACAACGTCGACAGAAATAATGCTGTCTTTTCTCTCTGGTATAGGAGTTATTTCAGATTTCTTTGCCATAAATTATTCTAAATTATTATATTCGTTAACGATATTATCTTTTAAATTATTAAACGGTTTTAAACTATCTTGCATTTTTATCTTCGTATCAGTATCACTAAAATTGTGCCCCAAAGTATAAACCCAAATCAAAACCAAGATAATTGCGAAAATTAAAGTAGAGAAATGTAAAACATTTCTTTTCTGTTTGTCAGATAATCCTCTTAAATGATGAATAATTCGTCGCATAATTTATACTGATTTTAAAACTATTACTTCGCCATCTTTACCTTCTAAATCTTTTCTCTTCAAGGTCAGCTTGTCTACCACCTCGGCCTTCTCCTCCCCTATTTCTTTCAAAAAACTTTTAAGAGTAGCGGCATCGTAGTCCATCGGAATAATGATTTTCGGCTCTAGACTCGAAGCGAGCTTGGCCGCCGATTTGGCATCGAGTAGTCCCTTGTTGCCAACTGGTATGAAAAGAATGTCAGGACCATCAATAGCCTCTCTGGTCTCCTTCGAAAATTCTGTGTCAGAAAGCGCTCCCAAGAAAACCATACTGATGTTATCTACCGAGAGAGAATAAATCGTATTGATGTATTTCTTGTTGTCGATTGAAGAGTTGGACATCACGCCCTTGATGAAAATTTCCTTCACTTCATAGTCGCCTGGACCAGTGATGGTGAAAGGCACCCTCTCGCCGTGCGAGACTTGCTCGAGACCATTGTAATCTGGGTGGTTGGTCGTCGAAAGAGCGATGTCAGCACCGAATTTAGCCGAGACGCCAGACTTCGAGTCCTTACTCACAGGATTAAAAGCAAGGACCATCTCGCCTTGCCCAATCTTCACGAATTGCTTACCGAAATATGTAATTATCATTCTATTCATTATATCATATTTAAAAAATAAAAAAAGTGAATTTATGCTGTAATTACTTGCATTTTTTAGTTTTTATAGTAGTATACGTATGCAAGTGAATACTTTATTTTGATGAGCGAGGAGCCTGTGAATAATCCTTATTCATAAGGTCCGAGTCGAAGTCAAAATATCGAAGATATTAAAAGCGTGTTTTAGGGTAACCCTCTCAGCCAATTAGCAAAAAGTGCTGGAGAACCTAAGCTCATATCCGCTTTTAAGCGGATTTTTAATTTTATGAACAAAGACGAAATAGTAGACGTTAAACAAGAAAATTTGGTTTTGAAGTCTATAGTCGACCGAAGTAATAGTCGACCAGAAGTGGACTCCCTAGTAGAGGGACCAGTGATCCTAGTAGAGAAGTCATCGGTTTACGTTGACCTCTCGCCTTTCGGCACGGGTATCATCTACGGTCGCGAATTTATCAATGCGAAGGATATCATCAAGAAGATAAACCTGGGCGACATAATTCGTGCGAAGGTTGTCGAAGTAGAAAACGAAAACGGTTATACCGAGCTTTCACTCAAGGAGGCTAAACAAGCTCTCACTTGGAGCGAAGCGGAGAAAGCCATCAAGGCGAAGACAATAATGAGTCTAGAAATCAAAGACGCCAACAAGGGTGGACTTATTCTAGAATGGCAGGGCATCCAAGGATTCTTGCCTGCTTCTCAGCTTAAAGCGGAGCATTATCCTCGCGTACTTGATTCTGATAAGGATAAAATCTTGAAGGAGTTGAAGAAGCTCGTTGGACAGAAAATCTCGGTGATGATTATCTCTACCCTACCTAAGGAAGGTAAGTTAATTTTCTCGGAAAAGGATAACGACGGTGAGGAAAAGAAAGAAATTTTGAGCAAATACACCGTCGGTGATGAATTAGAATGCACCGTCGCTGGTATCGTAGACTTCGGAGTATTCTTGAAACTTGAAGATGGGCTAGAAGGATTGGTCCACATCTCAGAACTTGATTGGGGTCTAGTAGAAGATCCTCGTTCTATGTTCAAGGTGGGAGACAAGGTGAAGGCGAAGGTTATCGAAATCAAAGATGGCAAGATTTCCCTTTCTATTAAGGCCTTGAAAGAGAACCCTTGGAAAGAATATGAAGGCAAGTTGAAGAAGGGTGACATCATTAAAGGTGTCGTCATCAAGTACAACAAGCATGGCGCGCTCGTCTCCATCAAGGAAGGAGTCGCTGGTCTTGTCCACAATTCAACCTTCGGTTCTGAGGCCAAGCTTCGTGAGAAGTTGGAACTAGGCAAGAATTACAATTTCCAGATTACCCTCTTCGAGCCTAAAGATCACAAGATGACTTTGATTCATCTAGAATAAAACTAAAACAAAAAATCCCCCATATGGGGGATTTTTTAATTCTACTATGATAAACTTTTAACTATGGGTATACTTTTAGCATTAATAGCATTATTCTCTTGGGGCCTTGGTGATTTCCTTATAGAAAAAAGTACAAGGAAGTTTGGTGATTGGATTGCTTTATTTTATATAACTACATTTGGTTCAATCGTTTTATTTCCTTTTATATTAAATGATTTTGTAATTTATTTTAATATTCATTTTTTCCTACTTTTATTATCAAGTTTTGTAATGTTACTCGGAGCATTACTAGATTTTGAAGCCTTAAAAGTGGGAAAAATTTCCATAGTAGAACCTATATATGCACTTGAAATTGTAGTAGTCGTATTTTTATCTATATTCATAATAAATGAAAAACTAAATTTACTTCAAACATTACTAGTAATTGCATCTATGATAGGAATTTTTCTTGTATCTACAAAATCTTTCAGTCACTTTAAAAACATCAAAACAGAAAAAGGTGTATGGTATGCTGCTTCGGCCGCTATTTGTATGGGTACAGCTACGTTTCTTTTTGGACTTAGTGCAAGAGAAACTAGCCCACTTTTTATAAATTGGTTCGTTGATATCTTCATAATGATTAGCACTCTAATATATTTAACTGTTAACTCTAGACTAAAAGAAATTGTAATCGATATGAAAGAAAACAAGCGTTTAATTTTTAGTGTAAGTTTTTTTGATAATTTAGCCTGGATAATGTTTTCTTTTGCAACACTTTTTATTCCTATTGCTGTTGCAACAACTATAAGTGAGGGATACATTGCCTTCGCTAGTTTTTTGGGTGTAACCTTTAATAAAGAAAAATTAAAATATCATCAAATTTTTGGATTTTTTATTACTTTCGTTTCAATAATAATGCTTAGCATGATTACCGATAAATAAAGAGAAAAAATAAAATCCCCCATATGGGGGATTTTTTGTTTGTTTAATATTAACTATTTGCTGCTGGGATAACATCGGGTTCACCGATAGCATCCATGATAGACATCACCTGTTCAGCATAACGAAGTACGACTGAGGGTGGGTTGTAAGCACGCAAGATTTGTTTAGTAGTTTTGTTATCGTAGTGACGAGCAGTGTTAGGATTATTACCTCCTAGGTTTCTAGCCACTGTCTCGATAGCTTCCCCTACGGTCTTGAAGCCAATCTTACAAGAGCCCCAGCCGAATGCATTGTTCGGAACTCTGATACATTCGTTCTTACCACCAGTCGATTCGCGGACTGCGATGGCTGGTAAGAGGCGCCAATCAAGATCATGATTCTCTGCTTCTTGTACCATCTTCATTCCTGTTCCTGCTAGGGGCATATCACGCTCCTTGAAATAAGAATCGATGGCGGAAGCCTTGGCCTCCATTTCTAACACCTTCGGGTCCGGTGCCTGGTTGAAGGCAAGAAGAAACGCACCCTTAGTATCAATATTCAATTTTTGCGAAGATATGATTAGGGGAGCTGTTACCATATTGGAAGTTGCCTGGGGGATGTTACTAATCGGCCCAGATAACGTCACAAGGGGTAAAATTACGAACGACTCCACAAACCTTATCAATTTCTTGTTTTGCATAATAAGCGGTTGTGCTCCGCAAAACTAGTGTTGGTATTAATTTCCATATAAATGGGCTCGAAAGCCCCTTAAATGAAAAAGCCCTTATATAATAAGCCACATAACTGATAAGTGCGTATTACTAAGGACGTACTAATATGATAGCATATCTGAATTAAAAAGTCAATAGTTAAACCATAAATCTAGCATATGTCAAATGAAAAAGCCCTTGCAAAATAAGGGTTTCCTCCCCTACCCCCATTGACAAATAAGGGTAAAATATGGGTAATTTAGCCTTTGTGGACAAGGAAATTGGCAAAAAGAAATCGCCCGACCGGAAATGTTCCCTTCGAGCGATGATCTGCTCTTCTTCTTGGGGCGGGGGTCTAACTTCGACCCCTCGCCCATCCGCGATGCTGCACTAGTGGATGGTCTTCATGTACTCCACCAGCTTCATCGGTGCTTCTCCCTCTTCGCGCAACGCTGGCGCCGCCGGATTGCACGTCACCGTGATTGCCGGCAAGGGGTACTTGCCGGAAATCCGACTGAAGGCATCGGCCTGAACTTCCGAGATGCCGTCGGAGGTGATGTGCTGGGCCGAAAAGGTCTTACAGACCAGCGGGCGCATGACGACCGTCGCCATCCTCCAGGCGTACACACCACCCTGGGTGGTCATCGCTTCAACGACCTTCCAGTCGTCACCGCCAGGGGTGACAATGTGCGAGCCCTGGAATGGGGGCCCGAACGGCGACCCGTTGAAGTCGAAGGCCATCGCCTCGAACATCGAGACGAAGTTGCCGATGCCGGCCTTGGTGCTGTCGAGCCCGCGGATGCTCCCCGAGAGACCCCAAGCGACGGTAGAGGCGACGAAGTTCTGGGTGAACATCGTCACCACAACTCCGTACCCTACCCAGGCCGTGTCATTCTGGCCGCGCAGGTCGTAGACCACCGTACGGTTCACGACATCGACGCTTCCGAGACTAACCGTGGCGAACTTGTCCGACTTGGCGGCCGAAACCGCGAACGAGTTGTAGTACGGGTTCTCGGCCTGCACCACGAGCTGCCACCCGTGCTCCTTGGGCGCAGTCGGCATCACCGTCTCGACGACGGGCGCGACCGGATTGTCCTTGGTGCAGGCCGTGAGGCCGCCGAGCGCGACGAGGGCGAAAATACGAGTGACGAAGAACATCTTGGTGCGCATTGGTACTCCGGAATAGGTAGACCTACGTGGGTGGACAGGCGGAAATACGCGAACTGTGTATAACTATACACATTTTTAGGTTTTTGTCAACCCCGTCGCTCGCGAGTGACAGGGCTAGCCCCGTTATTCGTGAATGACAGGGTCAACCCCCTATATGAGTTTAAATACCTTATCGGCGACTTTGTAGGCCTCTCCGGCACCCATAGTGACAAATACATCATTAGAGCCGAAAGTCTTCCCTTTCAGATATTCTTCCGCCAATTCGAAATCAGTGAAGGCTATCGCCTTCTCGCCGTGTGCAAATACTGCTTCAGCTAGTTTATTACTAGAAACATTTTCATCCTTCTGTTCACGAGCGAAGTATATCGGCAAAAAGACTATCTCATCAGCCCCCTTCCAGCACTCGGAGAACTCTTTGAAAAGTGCTCGGGTTCGGCTGTAGAGGTGTGGTTGAAATACTATAGTTATTTTTTTATTCGGATACAGTTCCCGAAGTGCTTGCAAGCTCGCTTTAATCTCTGTCGGATGGTGGGCGTAGTCATCATAAATAATCGTGCCATTCTCTGTCTTCCCCCTCTCTTCCAATCTGCGCCAAGTGCCAGAAAATTCTGATAGAGACTTCTGTATAACTTCATCTTCAATATTTAAAACTTTCGCCGCAGCATATGCAGCAGCCGCGTCGAGGCGGTTATGCTCACCAGGGACCTTTAACTTCGGAATTTCATCTAAATATTCGGTATAATCCTTGATAACCTGACCACTTTGATTCTCAAGTTCTTGAAATGCACTCTTGATATCATTTAAATCTTTATAATAGTCGAGATGGTCAGCTTCAATGTTGGTGATGACAAGCAACTTCGGCTTAACATTGAGAAATGAACGCTCATACTCACAAGCTTCGACGACGAAGTACTCACTCTTCCCTACGATTAAGTTCGATTTATATTCCTTAAGCAGTGAGCCAACGATAACTGAAGGATCGAGCCCTGCATCGATTAAAATCTTTGCTATCATCGCTGTCGTCGTCGTCTTGCCGTGAGTACCAGCGACGGCAATCGTATATTTATTCGCCGTCACGATGCCGAGCATCTCAGGGTAACTCTTGTATAGAATTTTAGAACTTTTAACTTGCTCGAAAAGTTGAGGGTCGTAATGTGGTATCGCAATAGTGTAAACAATTAAATCAGTATCTTGCGGTATAAGTTCATAACCTTGCCCGATGGTTATATTGATTCCTAATTCCTTCAACTCCGTCGTCAATTCATTCTCAGCCATATCTGAACCAGAGACGTCCTTCCCTTCCAGGTGCATCATCCGCGCGATAGCCGAAATGCCGATACCGCCAATGCCGATAAAAAATACTTTTTTAACTTGTTTTAAATCTAATTCAGTCATTTTTTATAACTTTTAAAATCTCGGGGAATACATAACTTTTAAAGTGACCTCTATTTTGGAATATATGAAAATCTGCATTCGGAATGATTCCTTTTATAATCTCTGAATTTTTAAAAACACAAGTGCTATCATCCTTTGAATGCCAAAGATGAAGCTCTTTGCATTTTTTTTCAATCCTTTTTATCTTTTTTAGATCTGATTTAAAGGTAGCCAATTTTTCTAAACCCAACCCATCATCGAATACCGCCGGGGCAACTAAATGTAATTGTCTAATTTTTTTATTTAAATTATTCTCAGATAGATACTTCAATAGAAAGATTGCTCCGAGCGAATGTCCGATTAAGATAAAATCTTTACCTCTGATGAAAGAAAGGTGCTTTTCAAACCAAATTTTCCACTCCTCATATTTTGCATTTTTTTCACAAGGCATCTGAGGAATCAGTATTTCGTGATTTTTCAATTTAGAGGCCAACCAATTAATCCAATATCGCTTTTTTTTATACGGATCAAGCTCATAATTTTTCAAAAAGCTTAAATAGTCTTTGGTGCTACCAAAAGTATAACCTCCATGTATAAATAATATTTGTTTTTTCTTGTTCATATTATTTCAAACCCTTAACTATCTTCATAAATTGGTCACCGCGGTCGTATTCATTGTCGAACATGCCGAAGGAAGTGAAGGCTGGAGAGAAGAGGATGGTGTCCCCCCTCTCAGCTGTTTTATATGCTTCTCCTACAATATCTTTCAAATCTTTGCCCCGACATACTGGCAGACCCCTCACTTTGTATAAAAGCGGAGCAAGTCTGTTGGTGCCATTGCCGGGAATCAAGAATACACCTTTAACATATTTCTTAATGGATTCTATCAACTTTTTAAGTTCTAGATTCTTGTCCGTACCACCAATGATTAAAATAATATTTTTATTTTTAGAAATTATCTCTCCGAGAGCGAGGAGTGCGACCTGTGTGGCTTCTGGAGTGGTGGAATTGTTGTCATTATAAATTTTTATACCCTTGATACTCTTTACAAACTCAAGCCTGCCCGAGACAGGGCTGAAGTCTTTAATAACTTTTTTAATAATTTCTTCGTCGATATTGAGAGCTCGCGCGACTTCGATAGCACAAACAATATTTTCTAAGTTGTGTTTGCCGGGCAAGCTAATGTGCCAAGATTTCGGAATACGTTTTATGTCAGTATTTATTATTTTACTCTTAACATTTTTGATTTTCCTTTTGTGAGCCTTCATCCCAGGGCCCAAGACAAGGACATCACCCCTCTTCTGGAACTTGAAGACGTAAGACTTATCTGCGAAATATTTCTTCAAACTATTTTTATAATAGTTCATATGGTCCGGCATAAAGTTGGTGAAGACAGCGATGTGGGGAGAAATCTTCGCCTCACCTAGGCCCTGCAACTGCCAAGAAGACAATTCGAAGACGACATAGTCCCCATCGCGAACATCCTTGAGTAGTGGGAGCGCTGCGGTACCTCTGATATTGCCACCGAGGTGGACCCGAATGCCTGCTTCTTTCAGAATTTCATAAATTAGGACTGTGGTTGTGGTCTTGCCTCTCGTGCCCGTGACACCGATGATTTTGACCTGTGGGGCGAGCTTCGCGAACAGTGATTCATCCATCTCTATCGGCACACCATTCTTCTGCGCATATTGTATATAGGGTGAATCGAGGGCAACACCCTGACCCTTCAAAACGAAATCACAATTCTTGAAATCTTCCATCCGGTGTTCACCCAAGACGTATTTGATATTTTTATACTCCTTTAATTTCTTGATAGAAGGCGCAAGCTCCTTGGCACTCTTCAAATCCGTGACCAACACCTTCGCCCCATTTCTGCTAGAAATGCAATATCCCCAAGCCTTTTACCCAAGAGGCCTAGACCCATCACTGTCACCTTTTTCCCTTTGAAATATTGCTTATAATCTCTCATATCTTCATATTATCACAGGAGTAGACGCAAAAGTAGCTCAAAAAAGGCACGCATAATTTTCTGCTGAAAATTTGCTCAAGACTCGGCGCGCCCGCCTCCGTAGCCCTTTTTTGAACTACTTTTGCTTTTACTTTTTGAAATATAGCTTTTCGCAGGGGTTTCGAGCTCGACGGAGCGAGAACTTCAGAATTTTTTAAGCTTCAAAAAATTCGTACCGAAGAAAAGCTGATATTTAAAAAGTTACTTCTGCGAATACGCTTTCTTATATTCTTCGATGTCATCAAAGTGATATTTCACTCCTTTTATTTCTTGATAGTCCTCGTGACCCTTGCCGGCGCAGAGGATGATGTCGCCCTTTTGGGCTATTTTAACTGAATGAAGTATCGCTTCACGGCGCAGTGGCATTGCGGTCACCTTCCTCGCCATCGCTGGTGTCAAATCCGTCTTCATCTCGGCAATAATTTTACTTGGATCTTCACTACGCGGATTGTCTGAGGTAAATATGGCGATATCGGAAAGTGTTGCACCGATTTTACCCATGATTCTCCTCTTCAGTGGATCTCTATCTCCCCCACAACCGAAGACTGAAATGATTTTGCCTTCACTCGGCTTCACCTCTTTCACCGCGCCGAAGATTTTCTCAAGTGCATCAGGTGTATGAGCATAGTCTACAACAACTAGCACCCCAGACGGAGACATGAAGTGGTCGAATCTGCCTCGGGGTGGCTTTATTTCTTCTAGGACTTTCTTCACTTTCTCCATATCGAAACCGAGCAATTCACTCGCACTCCAGACAGCGAGCAAGTTGTAAGCATTGAACTTACCCAAGAGTTTAGAATTTATATGTTGTCCATTGAAGTCTAGCCCTAGGCCACTGAAGTCTAGCTTTTTTATCTCTCCCCTGTAATCCTTGGCCTTCATTCCGAATCCGTAGGAATATGGTCGAGCCTTGATGCCTTCTAGCATATCTACCCCGTGTTCATCATCGACATTCGCGAGGGCGAAGGAGCTGTGCGGAAGCATTTTGAAAAATTTCTTTTTCGCGTTGAAATAATTTTCGAAACTTTTATGGTAGTCGAGGTGGTCGTGGGTCAAGTTGGTGAAGATTCCCCCGGCAAAATTTATCCCCGCTACTCGATTCTGGTCCATCGCATGTGACGATACTTCCATAAAGGCATATTCACAACCTTTGTCCACCATCTCGGCTAAGAGCTTGCTGAGAGAGATAGAGTCCGGAGTGGTGTGGGTCGATGCCCTTTTCTCTCCATCAATCAAATTCTCGACAGTAGAGATGAGGCCCACCTTATAACCCAAGCCCTTGACTATCCTGTACAAGAGTGTAGCGGTCGTCGTCTTGCCATTCGTACCTGTGACCCCGACAATCTTCAATTTACTCGAAGGGTTGCCATAAAAGTTCATCGCGAGTAGTGACAACACTGCCCAATATTTTGTTTTAACTTTTTTCTTTAAATTTTTCATTTATACAGGAATTCTAACACGTTTAAATTTAAAGATGAAAATGAGTCCAGCAGAACACACGACGAGTGCCCCCAAAGCAATAGGAATCGAAGAAGCTGTATAGGCAGCGATAGTTCCTGCGAGAAATGGTGGTAAGGCTTGTCCTAGTGAGGCGAAAGAAGAACTAATACCTAGAACTTCACCACGAAGTTTCTCATCTGTTTTTTTTGTAAGCAAAGAAGAGAAATTAGCCTGTTGTAGCCCGCTGGGTATAGAAACAAATGGGACAATAAGAAGGAGCTTCCAAGCAACATCTGGCAACAAATAGAAAAGTATACCAATCGAAGAAAGTATATAAGCTGGGCCAAGAATTTCTGTCTCCTTAAACCTTTTTGCAAACTGTCTCACGACTACCGCTTGCGTGAAAATCATCCAAATTCCCATATAAGCAAAGAAGTTGCCTATCTGTGCTGGTGAGAAAGAAAATTTATTTGTTAAGTAAACATTAAAGAATGATGTAAAGAAGGAAAAACCAGCATTAAATAAAAACGACACGAAGAAAAGCATTCGAACATCATGGAACTTTTTTGCTTTACTAATATTTTTTAAAGAAGCAAGAAACTCTATTTTTCTTTCTGGAGATTTTTCTCTAATACTTTCTGTAAAGAAATACCTTATAGAAATAGCATTAAATAATGCCAAGAATCCTGAAAAAATAAATGGGGTGGAGGCATTGAAGAATGGTAAAACAGAAGGACTAGCAAGTACTCCTCCTAAAAATGGGCCAAGTATAAAACCAAGACCGAAAGCAGTGCCAATCATGCCGAAAACCTTTGTTCTATTTTCTGGCGAGGTAGAGTCCGCTATCGCCGCTTGAGCTACAGATATATTCCCTCCCGTAAGTCCATCCACAAAACGAGAAAAGAAAAGGAGAGGAATATTCCTTGTAATAATTGCATAAGCAAAAATAAAATATGATAACGATGTACCAATTATAGAAATAAGTAACACTGGCTTCCTTCCATATTTATCAGAAAGTGCGCCCAAAATCGGCGACATGAAAAAAGTCGCAATCGGGTAACAAGCAACAAGAAGGCCGAGCAAAACAAGACCGTACTGGGCTTCTCCTCCCCCCAATAAATAATACGGTGATGATGGCTCACCTAAAAGCTGGGGTATGACTGGTATCAGGATACCAATACCCAACATATCTATAAAAATAGTGACAAACAAAAACCAAATTCTTTTATTCATTTCTTAAAATTTTATGTTTTACGCGCCGTGGCATTTCTTATATTTTTTGCCACTTCCACAAGGACAAGGGTCATTGCGGCCAACTTCTTTTTCTTGTTTGCCACTTACTTCTGAAGGTTCATTGTGGCTCACGACAAGAGTTTGTTTTGGTTGATTTATTTCCACCTGAGCGGGCTCATTCATCGTCGAGATAAGCGAGAAGACTTGGTCTCGCAAGCTATATTCCATAGCTTTAAACATCGCTAGGCCCTCTTTCTTGTATTCAACGATAGGTTCGCGCTGACCATAGGCACGGAGGTTAACCGAAGAGCGCAGATAATCCATCGCTTCCAAGTGCTCCATCCAGAGAGCATCGTTCACATACAAGACAATGCGTCGCACCGTCTCGTAGAATGCATCTTCACCTAACTTCCCTTTCTTTTCTTCAATTATTTTTTTAGCACCTTCTCTCTCTTCTATAATTTTGTTAAGAAGTTCATCAATGCCTTCTTTATTAGAGACCATCATTTTCTGTCGGCGAGCATACACAATCTGTCTCTGATAATTCATCACATTGTCATATTCAAGAGTATACTTACGCGCATCGAAGTGGAAGCCTTCAATTTTCGCCTGGGCGTTCTCAAGTGATCTTCCGACGAAACGATTCTCGATAGGCACATCTTCGGGGATGCCGAAGCGTCCCATCATATTTTTTATTTTCTCGGCACCGAAAACTCGCATCAGGTCATCTTCGAGTGACACGAAGAACTGCGTCTCACCCGGGTCTCCCTGTCTTCCAGAACGACCTCGAAGCTGGTTGTCGATTCGTCTTGCTTCGTGACGCTCAGTGCCGAGGACGAAGAGCCCGCCGAAATTTCTCACCTTCTCATGTTCTTCTTCAACTAGTGGATTACCGCCCAATTTGATGTCGATACCACGGCCGGCCATGTTCGTGGCGATAGTCACGGCGCCGACACGACCCGCTTGAGCAATTATTTCTCCTTCCTTCTCGTGATTCTTCGCATTCAAGATTGTATGTGGTACACCTTCTTGTCTCAAATATACAGAAAGTAATTCGTTCTTTTCAATAGAGATGGTTCCGATGAGGACTGGCTGACCCTTCCTGTTCAACTCTTTAACTTTCCTAGCGATTGCTTGAAACTTTCCTTTTTCTGTTTGGAAAATTAAATCAGGGGCATCTCTTCTGACGACAGGACGATGGGTCGGCACCACGATAACGTCCAAACCATAAACTTTTAGAAATTCTTCAGCCGATGTAGCGGCCGTTCCGGTCATACCAGAGAGCTTTTTATAAAAACGAAAATAGTTCTGGAAGGTTATGGACCCGGAGGAGCGAGTCTCCTTCTCTATCTTCACCCCTTCCTTCGCCTCTATCGCCTGATGCACTCCCTCAGACCAGCGTCTGCCTGGCTGAAGTCGTCCAGTGAAAGGGTCAACGATGATGACCTCGCCTTCTTTCACTACATAGTCCTTATCTTTCTCGAAAATAGCTTGTGCTCGCACGGCTGTCTCCAGGTGGTGCACGTACTTAATGCCCTTTTCAGTGTAAATATTGCCCACGCCAAGCAAATTCTCAGCCTTATTGATACCTTCATCTGTCAGAGCGATGGCCTTCATCTTCTCGTCGACGGTATAGTCTACATCTCGCTTCATCTGACGAGCAATTTGATAAAATTTGATATAAAAATCCCCCGAATCCTCCGAGGCGGAAGAAATAATAAGCGGTGTACGCGCTTCGTCTATCAAAATGGAGTCGACTTCGTCCACAATCGCATAGTGGTGTCCCCTCTGGACGACATCGTTCATAGAGTTTGCTAAGTTGTCGCGCAAATAATCAAAACCAAATTCATGGTTTGTACCATAGGTGATGTCTGCATTGTATGCTTCACGTCGTGAACATGGTTTTAGGAAATCATAAACGATTTTAAATTCCCCCACTTGGTCGCGCTCTGCATCTTTCTGATTGTGGGATTCATCGTATACATAAGAAACGTTTTGTGAATTTATCACTCCGACGCTCAAACCAAGAAAGTTGTATATCTGGCCCATCAGCACTGCGTCACGTCGCGCTAGATAATCATTCACAGTGACTAGGTGCGCACCCTCTCCGGTTAGGGCATTCAAATAAATCGGCAGAGTTGCGACCAGAGTCTTACCTTCACCGGTTTTCATTTCAGAAATCTTACCTCGGTGCAATGCTAATCCTCCGATAAGTTGAACATCATAATGTCGCTCTTTTAATTTTCTTTTCGCTGCTTCACGCACCAAAGCAAAAGCCTCCGGCAATATGTCGTCTAGGCTTTCTCCCTCCTTTAATCTTTGTCTAAATGATGCTGTTTTAAGTGCAAAGTCGCTATCTGCCAATTTGACCATTTCTTCCTCTAAAGCGTTGATTTTGTTGACGATAGGCCCCGCTTCTCTGACAAACTTTGAACTAGCATCACCGAATATACTTGTTAAAATACCCATCTTTCTATATTAGCATAAAATGAAAAAACTTCCGACTTAATCGGAAGTTTTTTACAAGAAGACTAAGCTCGCTTCTTTCCCTTTTTTGCTGCCTTCTTCTTTCCCTTTTTTGCTGCCTTCTTTGCTTTCTTTTTTGCTGCCATAATTTTTGTCGCGCGCGCGAAATTAAATTTTTAATTTAGTTTGCAATAAAACGACCAAATATTTATTGCTTCGAACTACTATAATTATCTCGCATAATGAAATTAAATACAATACTTTTCCATCAAAACTGTGGATAACTTTTATAAAATAAAAAACTACGAAAAATAATTTCCGTAGTTTTTTATTTTATTGTTTTCATTTGAGGCGGGCAATGGCGAAACTCCAACATATGTGCCTATGTGAGTGCGATAGCCCGCCACAGATAAAAACAATCTCTGAGGAATATTATATCACGAAACTTTTTCTATCATATGCTCGACGAAGTGGTGCATTTTAGCACCGACGGACTCCAGAGCACTTGCGAGGTGCGAAGTTTTCTTAACATTCGGATGGAAAGATACCCCTGTGAGGTAAACTTTCCCTTTCGGCGTCAGTAGAAAATTAGATTGCATATAAGTATGGCCACCCAAGTGTCGGTGGAGCTTCTTGGCTAGATTAATTATCCCCTCTTTGGCTGAGGAATCGATATTCCCAAGCGGTAAAGTATAAACTTCTTCCCCACGAAAGTCCTGCATTGAATGCACAGGGACAACTTTCCCAGCAATTAACTCCTCGACTAGAATGCTTTTCTTATGGACCAGAATATCTTCTATCGCTTGGGCTAATTCTGGCAGAGTTTTCGCTACATGCACACCAGCTGATGAGTCATGAGTGAGAGTTCGCACTATCCAAGGGCCAGCGAACTTTCGGAAAACTTCTTGCACCTTCTTGCTTACATATTCATCCACTGGACCATCAAAGTCTGGCTGATAGAGAGGGAGGACAATGTGTCGAGGCATCTTAATATCTAAATCTTCAATGTGTTGTTGTAGAAATGCACGATGCCCGCCAATGCCGTGAGCAAAAGATGTGGCACATATCGTCGGGATTGAAAATTGTTTCAAAATTGTGGAAGCATTGGAGTGCGAAGTATTCCAGACCACATCTACCCGATGCATCAGCTCGGCCGGTTGTGTCTGTATTCCATTAATATGCCAGACACCATCCCTATCAACTAGGATATCTACAATTTTATATTTGTCAGCGAGGTTTTCTATAATGAAAGATATGAGATCTGCCCCAGCTTGCAGTGAAGAAGTATAATCCTCCCCTGTTCCGCCTCGTAATATGCCAACTCTTTTTTGATTTTTAACTTTAAACATAATATTAATTAGATCAAAGACTTTATTTTTTCTTTTCTTTCTTTTAGACGCTTGGCGACATCAGGAGGAAAAGTAGACAAATGTCTAAATAACAAACCATTCATTCTAACTCCATTTTCATCTGTACTTACAGTTTGCAGAGCACAACCCACATAATCACTAGCAAGAATTTGCTCCATTGCCTTTCGAGCTTCTATATCCGCACCCTCCCTGCCTAAACTTTTAATCAAGACAACGATTTTTGCATCTCCCCTCTCTAATGCTTCTAACGCGGCGTCCGGTGTCATTGCGTCTTTTGCATTTATCTCCTCTTTTTCTGTATTCAATATGGTCGTGTCAATCTCAAAAATTAACTGCGGTATATCTTTGGAACCACTTTGAGAAATATCGTGCTCATAAAGAAGAACGCGTCCACCTATATTAAATACAGTTCGCACGCTTGCACCGTTTTCACCATAAAAGGATCCTATAAGAGTTTCTTTGCCTAGGGAGCGAATCACTTCAATCCTTTTCTTAAAAAGAAGGTTCTGTAACCCTTCTCCTCGAGCATCAGGAACAACTACTGTGCCGAATGTAAACACAGATTCAACTGGAAGATTCCGGAGTATTCGTATAGAACCACTGGGATGTGACCTAGTTCGTAAATAGCTCATACCTATAATTCGGTCACCATCATAAATAGCAATTGCTATCATACCCCCCAGTTCAACCGCTTTATTAAATATTTCTCTACTCGGTGCTCCTTGGATTCCTAAACTATTCTCGAACGACTGAATATCCGAAAATGTTTGTTCGTTATTCATATCAAGCATCCGACATTCAGCTCGAGGCTCAGGTGATTTAGGTAAAGCATCTCTAGGTTTCATCTTTAAATTGTATCACAAATTTAAATAGTTTTTTTATCCCACAAGTCCCAGATGTAGGATGCGATATTGACCGGCTCACCCTCGAGGGCGAAGTAGTGTAGATCGATGAAGGGTAGAGAGTTACACTCGATGATACCCCAACGCTGTGTGTCTGGATCCTTCGTCGGGTCTTCGATGATTAAGTCGAAGCCCGCGACCGGTATCGACACGAGCTCACTCGCCTTTTTAAAAATCTGATGAAAATTCGGATGAATTTCCGACAACATTTCTTTGGTGTAACCTCCATAGAATCTTCCAATCTTGGCTATTAAATTAATACTTAAACCAGTTTTTATTATGCTATCAATTGTGTACCCTTGTCGATCAAGAAAATTAATGAGTTCTGTATTAATTATAATATCCCCCACTTTATCTGATCGATTTTTATTTTTTTCTTTGATTAATTCGCCTATCGTATGGATACCATCACCAATAACAAAAGGGGGGGACGCGCGATAGAATCCGACGAGATTCCCATCTACCACAGTCGCTCGATACACACTGCCGAAGAGGTGCTCTTGAGCCACCATCGAGAGAGTTATCTGCCGAGCCAGGTCAAAAGCTTTCTTCAATCCATCCAAGGTATTGATATTCGTCGTCGTGTGTCGCCCCAATGAACCCAACTTCGGTTTAATAATTATTGGTTTATGAAAATCATTGAAGGCGGAGAGGGCGTCCTTATAGAATAAAATTTTCTTAGTTTTCGGAGATGGGATGCCGGCCTTCTCTAGTCTCTCGGAAAAAGCGAACTTATCATCCACCCAAGCATAGCCCGTGCGTGGTAACCATGGTGGTATGGGTAAACTATTGAAAAAATAGTACTGTCCATTTATTTTCGCCCGGAAGTGGTCAATCTTCTTGCCGAAGAATAACACTTGCTTCATTTCTATATCCCTCCTCCTGGCTTCCTCCCAGACAACCTTCGAGCGACCATTCATCGCCTTCTCTATGTCATCGTCATATCTGATGATGCCGATTGTGTGTAATAAATTAAATAAGAATTTCTCGACGGTGTCGCTCAAGGTTAAACTCCTGTCTAGAAAAAAGAGCGGCTTATAGATATAATTCACCTTCTCGAAGAATTCGTCAGCCAAACGCAAGAAAAACATCAATCGGTGATTGACCTCACTGGTACCACAAGCGCTGCATTTCACTTCCTTAGTCTCTATCATAAAAAAAGTATACTACATAAACAAAAAAACAGTCTTCATGAGACTGTTTTTTCTTTGCGAAATTAATGTGATCCAACCATAAAATATAATAGGTAAAAACATTAATAAGTCGACGCTATGTTTATTATAACACCTTTCATAAAAGGCAACAATTTATGTGGAAAACAAAAAACCACCAATAAATGGTGGTTTTTTGTTTTGCTGTACTTTGTTTTGTTTCGTTCTTAAACTTTTTTATTGTATGTCTTTCCACACTTGTCATGAAATTTTAAGTTTTTCAAAACTATTGTGTAGTCAATTGAGCTACACAATACCGACTCAATAGGTTCAACATCCGAAGACGTTGAACCCGTTTTCAAATTGAATTATTCCACGAGCAGCTTCCGCTACCCGTGCCTTGTTACGACTTAGTCCCTGTCACCGAGCTTACCTTAGGCCCCACTTATGTGGAGACTTCGGGTA
>JBAZWP010000003.1:0-35458 GCA_041660345.1 Minisyncoccota bacterium | reverse complement strand
AGCTACTGGCTTATTCTTTTCAAAGCACTGCGTATTCATACCATCTTGACAATAAAATGAATAACAAAAGACTCTATCATCTTCATATTTAAATATTTTCATATATGCGTCTGATCCTTCATATAATTGAGTTTTAAAGAATTCAGTCTCATATTTAGGAATTGATTGTTTTTTTGATGCTTCTCTTTGATTATCAGCACATCCCATAACTACAAATAAAGCTACATAAATAATAAGTATTAATCGCATAAGATTGTCTCCTTTTATAATATATACAAAAAAATTTCAGAAAAAGCTACAAGCCTATATTTATTTTTACCACATCTACATTAATAAACAATTGTAGGGAAGCGCATAGTGCGGCCTTTAACATCACTTATAGTAACAGGTATCTTATTTGCAATTAAATTAAATTCAGCTGATGATGTTCTAGGTGGCATATTACCATCCATTACTTGTAATCCTCTATAATTATCAAGACTTGTCTTATTCAACATCTTATAAACAGGGTGATCGCGTTGAATTTCTTCAATTTGGAATGACTGTTGTAAATAGATATTACCTCGAACAGAAACTCTTTTAACAGGTCCTATCATATGCAATGAACCATCATGCCTTAATAATATATCTTCCTGATTTAGTATAGGCCTTGGAGCCATCCACATTTGGTTAACATGCACTATCGCTTTACCACGTTCATCATACATTATTTCTTTTTCAGACGCCGGTACTACTACTACAATGGGTAATGGATCTTCATAACCACCAATAAACCCAGTACCATAACATGTAGGGCAAATAGACGATGGCTGCATATTACCATAGTCCTCAAATACACAACTACAAATTTCACCAGCTTGTTTTCTTGCAAATGCTAAGAATCTTTCACCTGATATATTAATTATCCACGCATTTCTTCTTACAGCTTCAGCCCATATCCAGTCCATAGGTTCACCAGATATAGCTGTACTTGTAAGATATTGCGGGTCTGTTTCTATTAAGTCACCTTGTTCTTCATCGTAAGCTATCGATGTAACTTTATACATTGCACGTTGGTCTAATATTGGGTCAACCTTATTTTCATTATACCAATAGCTAACTCTAACATCATCTGATGCTGTCGGTATAGTTGGTCTTATAAGGACAAAGTTTTTAGCGTCATAATAAGCAGTTGTACGTAACAACATTTCACCGGATTGACCATATAATCTACGTATACTAGCGCTACTACCATTAATATATAATTGAACAGCATCTAAAGAATCGGTTGTTTTATTCATTGAATTTGAATCAACTATAGGACTATGAGCTGTTCTTAGTATATACTCGCCGTTACCATTCATGGCTAACGGTAGCTGGTCTTTTAAGTCCTCATATTCAACATGTATATCTCTTGTTTGGTCTCTAAACTGAGTCGTTTGTATGACATAATTATTTAAACGAGTATATGTACCTGTATCTCGAAATGACCTGTAAATAGAATAACCAAGTATTCTTAAATCTGGAGTTGGATCCCAGTTAATATCATACGCAAATTTAGTCCAAAATGGTGTCGAAACCATTATATTTCTAGGTGCTTGTAATATTTCAGGTGGTACATATCGAGTATTTAAAGCGCTAAATCCATTATAACCTACAAGGTCACCACGAACAGATTTAGACTGATTCTGCTTTATAGCATCGAAATAACCTATAGTAGCTTTTACTTCGGTTAAGTTATATTTACCTAATGGATTAATCAATTAAACATTCCTTACTTCAATATCTGAAGTTATCTTTGGTATTCTATAATAGAAATTTAAGTAATTTTCAATTAATGGTGTTATAAATGTAGTGTCTTCAGCTTTTTTAACTTTTACAATAGCTCTACTAATTGCACCTTTAACTACATTTTGATTTGGTATATCAGCTAATGATCTCTCATAATTAGCTTGAATATCTTTATCGAGTATATTATTAGTATCATAATACACACTACCTATTATATTACCTAATAATCCTAATACACTATAATAGTAATAACCAGTTTGTAATGTATTTATAAATGGTAGCACATAACCATAAACGCCAGGTATTATTTCAAACATTAATTGATTATCTACAAAAATAATAGACCCATCAATATTATTCACTGTAATTCTAGGTGGACTTGGTTCAAGTGTGCTGTAAACAGCAAAATTAAAATTTCGACCCCAGAATTGTTTACTTTGAGTTACACTTATCATTTATTCATTCTCATCTATATAGTTCTTATAGATTATATCAGATTGTGTATCTGCTGTTTCATAACTTACTTTAGTATACGACTCAAATAAAGGATTACCAAAATTAGTACTTTCAGGATTTTTAATCCTTACATAATAACCATCTACCATTCCTGATAGTATATTTCGTTCTGAATCAAATGATGTTGCTTTTATAAATTCAAGCTGAGTATCTTTCTCGAGAATACCATTTGTATCATAAGTAAACGCACCCATTATATTATCAGTAGGGTCATCCATATTTGCGTTAAAGTAATAACAACCACCAGATAATAATTCTGAATCAAATGGCATTATATACGAATAAGTATTTGCATAAGGACCAGCTGACATTAATCCACCTGATAAGATAAATTCACCATAAATAGTGAAAACATCTAGTAAAGGAAGACTAACAGTTGTATCTGAAAATACTAAAAATTCAATATCTCTTCCCCAATATTGTATTGAGGGTGTTAGACTAACATTTCCTGTCATAAAAGTACCTCCTGGTGATATATATATTTCATTAGATAAAATACTATCACCATATGAATTTCGTGCTAAGACTCTATAATAGTAAGTATAGTTAGGATTAATTCCTGTATGTGATATATATGTATTTGTAGTTTCTGGTAGATAATTATCTGCAGTAGTTACTCCTGGATTTAAAGACCAATAAACTACATAGCTTGTCGCACTACTTGAAGCATCCCAAGCTAAATCGTTTGTAGTAGCCACAATATCATAAGAACCATCTAAATTAGTTGGTGCTGTAGGTGTTGGATTTGTTTCATCTAAATAACCACCATCACCTATCCATAAAGCATGAACTCTTAGATCTGCACCATTGCTTGCATTGTTGTACCCTGCTATACCAGTTAATCGAATTTCACTATCTAATAAATCTGATACATTTACAAAACCCCTCATTATTGGTGTAGTCATATCATCATAAAACATAGTGATAGACATAGCACCATTGACAATAGAGTTAAATTCATGTATTACTTTAATTTCTTTGCCAATTAAATCTGAAGGTATTGATTGATGTATTAAATAAGGCAAACCAGGGTTTTGTATGCCAGTAAAGACCCACATACCTGTAACATCAATGGCTCCTAAAGTTCCTAAAAATATATCAGTAAAAAATCCTTCAGTTGAGAAATCTTTTGTAAATGCACAAAGTATAGCTTCAAAATCTACAGTGGGTATTGCATCTACTGTAAATCTATAACCAAAACTGAACTTATCATTTTTA
Source organism: Minisyncoccota bacterium (assembly GCA_041660345.1). GTDB lineage: Bacteria > Patescibacteriota > Minisyncoccia > Phycocordibacterales > UBA9973 > UBA9973. The sequence continues at coordinate 31,954 of JBAZWP010000003.1, read as the reverse complement.
TTGAATTGAACAGATCCGTAATCATATGCTACACCTTCAGGTGGTACACCTGTAGTAAAATTAGTAGCAACTAAATTATCTCCTGATTTAGTTAAATAAGCTGCTTTAGTTCCAACAGGTGTATCAAGGTTTATAGCATCGTAAAACTCAGCACCAGTCCAAAGCTGCTTTGTAGTACCTACGTCAACTATGGGTTTTTCTAACCATTCAGGATCTGTTGTATAATCTTTAGATAACCAAATACGGTGTACAGTAAAAGTTACTGTTGATAGCCCTGGAATTCCACCCCAATCTACTGAACCTACAACTGGTATATCTAATAGATGTGTATAAAGGGGTGGTGTTAAACTAGATAATATATATCTTGTGAAATTATTAGAATCATCTGTATAAACAACGCCAAGAGCTTGATATCCCGGCTTAACTGTTACAACTGATTTAAGTCTTCTACCTAAAAAATAATCAGGTGGAAACGACTGTGTATCAGTATTGAAGCTGTGCATCCCACTATCTACTTCAGCTAACTGATAGTAATCATCAGTATCACTGATAACATTTTGAACTATATAACAATTAGCATCAGTGCCAAAAAATCCAACTGCTACATCCCCACCGTTTGCGGGAGTAGTAACTGAATTAATAGTATATATAAATCCTATAGAGAATATATCACTTTCGGTAAGATTAAAATTACCATTATAACCAACCATATCAAATGTGGTAATGGGATTTCCCATATTAGTAAGAACAAGATCACTACCAACTTTTGAACACTTGGCTGCTATAGTCCCTGGAACTACTTCATAGTTTAAAAGGTCATAAAATTCAGCACCTGTGTAATCAAATATTAAACTCATAAAGTTACATTTACCTTATTTGATGTTTTACCATCGACAAGATTTTCATAATAAATATTATATAAACCAGATGATCCAGCTGGTATTAATGTTCTATCTATAAATACAACATTAGCACTACCCCAAGTTGTTAGTACAGGAACATCAAAAGTCACTTGACCTTCTAATCCTTCAAATACTATCTGAGCACTTGTATTATCTAGGTCTATTCCAAAGATTTTAAAACCATACAATGAAGATGGTGGAACGGTTGGCTCATCTAAATAACCCCCATCACCTATCCAAAATGAATGATATGTTAAATCTGAACCTGTAGCACCTGCTAACAATGCCCCCATTACACATAGCGTTTGAAAATTATCATCAACTAAATCAGATACATTGACAAATTCTCTATATATAGGTGTAGTCATATCATCATAAAAATATGTAAAAGATACTGCACCATTAACTATTGAATTAAATTCGCATAATATTTTTAATTCTTTATTAAGGATATTTATAGGCATTAGGCTACTACTTAAATCACCAGTAACAATTCCACCTATAACCCACCCACCCGTGAGTGTACTCCCATCATCAAGATACATATAAGTATATATACCATTTAATAAAGATGCTGCAAATGATAAATAATTAAATTTTAAACCAGCAGTTAAACTTGTTATTGTAAATCTAACACCAAAACTAAACTTATCTGTTTTAGCATACTGTAGCACACCATAATCATAACCTACAACCTCAGATACTGCATTAGGAAAATCAGATACTAACATATTAGGGGATGATTCTGAGAAATGTGCTGCAATAGTTCCTGGAGGTGCATCAATATTTAAAGCATTATAAAATTCTGCCCCAGTCCAGTAATCCTTAGTTGTACCTATATCAATAATAGGTTTTGCGAGCCATTCAGGGTCTACAGAATAATCTTTCGATACCCAAGCACGGTGTACAGTATAGTCCATTGTTGAGAATCCCGGTGTACCTCCCCAATTAGCCCAACCTACAGCAATCATATTTAAATTATGAGTATATACTGGTAAATCAGTCATATTAGATTGAATTGAAAAATCATCAGCACCATCAAAATACAAGTAACTAATCATACCCGCATTCGGTATAAATTTTAAAACTAATTTTAATCTAACTCCAATTAATTCAGGTGGTGTAAATATACTACCACTAGTATTATTACCTACACCAACATCATTTGTTTCAGATAACCTTGGAAAAGCATTTAAATTATTATGAACTGTCCCAACCCATAATGCGTTAAAATCTATATTTGAATTACTCAATCCTAATAAACTATATGCTACATCAATAGGAGACGCTATTGCATCAACAGTAAATATAAATCCAAAACTTATCCTATCATTTTCAGTAAGCCCAAACGCACCATCATAACCAGCAGCTTCAAATAAGGCGGCACTACCTATACCTGTTAGCACCATATCAGAACCAACTTTGGAGTATTTAGCAGCACGAAGCCCAGGTGTTGATTCATACCCTGATGGGCCCACTATCAAATCATATAATTCAGATCCTGTTACGTCTAATAATAATGCCATTTATCTTTCCCTTTTTGCTAATCTAATACCTAAAACTTTATCAATTAAATGTTTAAATAAATCCCAGTCCTCACGTTCAATTGCAAAATCCATTTCTTCTAATTCATCTTCTGACGCCTTATCTAAAAATTGATTATATTCCATAACACCCATATCACCAGGGTAAATAGACCCTTTTACTTTTTCAACGTTACCACCTGGTGAACTACCTCGACCAAAATCAATAAATTTATAATTACCTTTTGCATCCTTTAATATATTACCAGCATGATTATCATGCCAACTAATACCTGCATTTTTTAATTCTTTTAAAGCTTTAAATTCCCACTGAGCCTGTATTGTTTTAAGTAAAGATATAGGACGGTATCTACCACCATTATCTTCATTTTCATTTTCAGCATCATATACTTTATAAGCTTTATTAAGAGTATTAAATTTTTTAATAATATCTGCATTTGTACCTTTATCAAAAAATTGGTTAACTAAATCACCAAAAATATTACGTTCCTTAGCTGTTAAATATTCTAATTTTTCACCTATAATAACATACTGATACAATTCACCCCAAAATTCAAAAGGTGTAGCAAGTTCACCACTAAAATATACTTTCCAAACATTTTTTAAGTTCATATCTTTCAAATACGCACTAAGTTCACCTTCTAATTCATCTGAAGTTATTTTTAGAACTTTACCATTACCAATATCATAAGTTGTACCATAAGACCCTGAACCTAGTTCACGGCTATTAGTATTAATACCATATTGGCTACAAAACTTAGGGTAATTTTCGTATAATACTTCTATTAGCTTCATAATACTTAACGTCTTTTAAAAACAGGTTTGGGTTGAACCACTTGTCCATTGGAATTAAGATGTCCAATTACTTCACATTCCATATCGAAATCATCTATATCTATATCATCTATTGTTTTTAAATCTATTACATAGTCATCACCAGTTTTTAAAAAAGTATGTCCTATAAACTGATCTTCATCAATGATAGTAAATATATCTAAATAATCCATGTCACCAAATCTTTTTATCATTTTAGTCTAACTGCTCCTTATATTCATCATGCCATGAAACACCTTCGTTAAAAGTCCAATCAGCATTATCTTCCTGACCTAAATCATTTTCAAAAAGGTCAACTTCATTAACCTTAGGTGGTATCGACCAATCATCATTTATATACCTTCGTATAGGCACACTATCAATATCTAATTTTTGTGGGTAATCCCATCTATTTTGAAATTGATGGTCAGGCCATCCTTCTTCAATTATATCTTGAACACTGGGTCCCTCTTCTCGAGGTCCTAATACACCAGCATTCTTTTCCATATATGTACCTACTATACAAGTTAAAATGTTTTTGCTACTTTTCATATGCTTAAACATTTCGACTTCATTTAATCTACCTTGGGCTTCTTGTTTGGAGTCATAGCACCCACCGCTCCAATCAGGGTTTTTTTCGGACTTAACACAATACTTTCCTTTTTCTTTAACTATTTTTGCAACCCTCTTTGATCGAAGACCAACACCAATTAAATATTCTAAACTATATAAAACTTTAACAAGGTTATAATTCATTGAGTCTATATCATACCTAGTTTCACTATCTTCTTCAATCATTCTATCTATTTCATTTAATTCAGCTATAAAATTTTGGATATTACCATAATCTTCATCTAATACATCTGCAGTAACTTCCATTTTTTCAATATTAGGTGAGTCAATTTGTGATGGTTCGATACTATGCTTATTTTCAAGGTAATCTAATAAATCAGCGCCATTATTATAAGCAGCTTCAGTCATCGCTAGTATAACATCAAAATCACCTATAAAATTAGTTTGATTTTGATAGTATTTAAACCTAGCTTTTAGCTTATTCATTTCAGTTAATAAGTTTTTTAGTCTATCTAATGCAACCATACTCGTTACCTTAACCTTTGCAGTTACTATATCCACACCACCTTTTGGTGAATGACCTCTACCTAAGTCTATAAATTTAAAATTCCCTTTGGAATCTTTCATTATATTATTTTCGTGATTATCTTCCCATGATATATTATAATTTCTTAATTCATTTAATGCGTTAAATTCCCATTCAGCTTCTTCAGTATGCACTAATGATATATAAAGTTCACCATAATCATGCTCGTTTGAATATTTTTCATATACAGCATTAAAAAATTCTTCAAAATCAACTAAACCATAATCAGCAAAATCTGAAAAATTTGTACCATCATTAAATAATAATTCATACAACCCTTGAAAAGTATTTAATTCATCTCCTGATAAAGGTTCTAGCTTCTCACCTATAATAACATTTTTATAGTCATTAACACTCTCAACTAATTCACCACTAAAATAAACTTTCCACACATGATCTAAATTTAAATCCCTAATATAAGCACTAATACTACCTTCTAAATCATCAGCTGTTAATTTTAATACACTACCATTACCTAAATCATATACAACACCATAACTACCTGAACCTAATCTAGGTTTATTAGGTGTAATATTATAACTTTTACAAAATTTAGGATACATTTCGCATAACTGTTCTAATAGTGGATCGCTTGAAGCTGCCTTAACCTTATTTATTTGACCTTCAGGCGATCTACTTTGACCTAAATCAATAAATTTATAGACACCATCTTTATTTTTCATTATATTCTGTTCATGGTTGTCTTCCCATTTAATTCCAGCCGCCTTAAGTTCTTTTAATGCATTAAATTCCCATTCGGCTAATACAGCTTCATCAGGTGTTAAAAAATTAATGCCTTCATTCTTTTTAAATTCATAATAAGATGGATAGCTGCGAATTGCTAAAGTACCTTCATAAAAAATACTATCGCTACTACCGGTTATATTATAAAAATTCCCTACTTCCCCACCACCAAGACGCTCTAATTTCTCACCTATAATAACATAAATAGGATATTCATCTAATTGACCTGCAAAATAAACTTTCCATGTGTATTTTAAATTTAATGTGCTAAGGTAAGCGCTAGTTTTAGCTTCTTTATCATCTTCTGTTATTTTAAGTACTTTATCTGAACCTAAAGAATAAGCTACACCATATGAACCTTCACCTAATTTTTTAGCTGAAGTATCAATACCCCATTTTTTACAAAATTCAGGATAATCTGTAATTAAATCTTTTACTGTATATTTAACACGCATATAGCTATCCTTCAATATATAGAAAAGATAGCAAATTTTTATTGATTAATAAACCCACCTGTTTAATACATTATACTGCATACCCATTGCATCCATTAGTATTCTCAATTCAGCAAGACACTCATTCGCACCACCACCACATAAATCAGAACCATTCCATCTCTCTAACACATCTTTAACATCAGGTATGAATATATTATCACCAGGTACTTCATCTAAATCTAATAACTCCATCAAAACATCTTCATCTAAATCACGACTATCTCTGACATCTCTTTTTACCATATACTTAACTAACTCATCAATATCATAGCCATTATCCATTAGTCCCCTAAAATAAGCGTATCCTTTATCAAAAAAATCACAACTTCCTATTTCAATACCCCAATCCTCATAACCACTCATCATATCAAATTCATTTTCCCAACCAAAGTCCTCACCATTAAATAAAACTAGTATACTTTCATATGAATTAACCATTTTAACAAATGCTTTCATATTCCAATTTATATATGAACCAACATCATGTGGTTGAACATCACAAATTATAAGCCTACTCATAGTATAAAACCTCTGGATTTTTTACAGTATCATGAGATATACCTTCATGTGCAGCTTTAAAAAGTTCATAGTATATTTCAGCATAATTACTACTTCTAAACCAAGATAATCTTTCATCACTTGCAAAATTAGTAGCATAAACCTTATCGACATATAAAATATCTTTAGGCTCAATATCACGCCAGATAAGCGCTTGTGCATTACCACCTGTTACATATTCTATATTAGGATCTTCAACTGGTACTTGAAAGATTATTTGTGTACGATTAGTACTATAGCTATTAGGGTCACTTGTTGCCCAAATCGCACCACGAGGACCCTCCCAACCAGTTGCTTTTGAAGTTAATAAACCATTTTGAATAATATTTTCAGCTGAACCCTTACCTCGTGTAACATGATATAATAACCGATAACCTGTATCAGCCTTAATAATTGGTGGGTTAATAAATTCTTCCTTTGACATTTCCCATGGGTGCTGTGGTATTAAACTAGAATACTTTTTACTCGCTGCCTTAAGATGCCTTTGTATTAAATCTTTTAACCCATATTCAACCAAATCATTTTCAAAGAACTCTACAGTACCCCCATCATTAATACCAACTACCATCCTATAAGCTCTATTTTCTATTAAGTAATTTTCAATTATTCCAATATGTCTTTTAATATCTTTTAGGTTACCATTTACAAATCGAGTACCTAATCTTACCCAACCATTTTTAAATGCATATTGATATAACTCATTTTCAAATCGATGTCTTAAACATTTTTCGCATACTATATTAAATAAATCAGGATTCTTTAATATAAAAGTACTGTGAAATTTAACATTACCTAATGGGTATATTGTTCCTTCAGGTGATAACCATGCGTCCTCTTCTGTAGCTGCTAATTTCCTAGCTACTTTATTTACTTTCCATTTTAATACTTTTTTTAAACTACCTTCTAAAACCACATCTTCTTTATTAATTGCAAAATTACCAAAATCAGGTGTCTCAAAATAATAAGTATATACATCACCTTGACTTAAAAAAAAGTTATCTAAAATATTAGCATATCTTATAAGATTATTAATTTTACCTTCAGCACCATCTTCATAAACTCTAATCCAATCATACCTAACCATTATATCTAATTCATTAATGCCTCTTTTTAATAAATTTTTAACTTTTAAGGAAAGACCTAAACTATCAATGTTATCTTGTATGAATTCGGAATGTTCTGTATCGCTACTATCATATATTTTACCTTGAGGTGATATCCATATTTTATCACTAGCGACTTTTTTACTTGCATTCTTACTAATATAGTTAGCAAACTCGACTACTTTTTCAGGTTGAAAATAATTTAATAAGTCTTCAGCGAAAACCACATGATCAAAATTAATATCACTATACTTAAAGAACTTTCGCATATAGTAGTCATGATTAACCGTAGAATTAATAAAATTCTGTATATAATTTAAAGTCTTGTTTAAATATTTATCAGAAAGTGATGCCATAATTTATTTATATCTTGAAGATTGTAAATAAGAAAGTAAACCAGGCCCAGATATTCTAGGTCCAAGAGCTGCACCCCTCGAAATTCCGTATCGAGCTTTAACACCTCTAACAAATAGAGTACCACCTTGAATCTTTTCTAATTCCTTTTCGGCTCTATCATAAAAAGCACCTGCCATAGTTTCAAATTTACTATGTCTGTCGATACTTAATGAGTGACCTTCAACATCATAAGTAAACTCTTCACTAATCCATCTAACAGCTTCAGCAAATAACGCTTCCGCAGCTGCTACATATAAAACATACGCCTTGTATCGATGATTTAATAAGCTTAACCTATTTATATCATAAGAAGCGCCTGATGCTGTCCATGTGGATTCAAATGATGCAAGTGCAATATCTATAAATACTAATAACTCTTCATCTTGCCATAAATAACCTTTTTCTTCTGTAAATCCACTGATAATATTAGTAGCAACAGGTGGTGCAAATCGATAATAAGCATCTGGGTTATTGTCTCTTAATAAAGTACGTAATGAGTCGGCATATGTTATTTGACTTGCAGTCATTGTTACAGGAATCATACTAGCTACTTCAAATAGCTGTGAAACAGATGATTCTATATCAGAACCATCGATTGAGCGCTGGGTATATGTGAAATCCAACCTGTAGTCGCCATAGGGCGCATCTTCTGGTATCTGGAAGCGTGCATACCAAACACCTGTAGAAACTCGCGTGGCCTCGATTTCAGGCACTCCTATCATTCTTTCCACACTACCATCTACATAATAGACAGTAAAATGAACAGCAATAGGATCTCGAAGAATATGATCGACATAAAAATATACCGAAGTATCTTCTGGACGTGTTATGTATTTCCTAGTAAATATACTTGCCATAACACTGGGGAAAATAGAAATAAATTATTCTAAAAATATTTCTTTTCTATTCTTTCATAACATGTGGAACAAGAAACTAAAAATAAGATTAAGGAAACTAGAAGATTAACTAAAGAAAAGCATAAGAATCTTCAAGTTTGCTCTTACGAACTGAAAGTAGATTTAGCTCATTGTAATAAGATTCAAAAAGAATCTCTTAAAATGTATTTTATTGAAGGGAGACAATTATATAACTATTTAGTTTCATTAAATGATCCTTTTAAATTTAACACGAAAAATAAAACAATTTCAATTAAAAAAGAAGATAAACTGATTGAAAAAGAGTTAAAATTTCTACCGGCTAAGCTAAGGCAAAATGTTCATAGGAGTTTTATTCAGAATATTTTAAATTTATCTAAAAAGAAAAAAGGAAATAAAGTAGGGAAACTTAAATTTAAATCGAATTACAATTCAATAGAATTAGATAATCAATGCTTTGAAATAAAATGTAAATCAATTAGATTAGCTGGAATTAAGAAACCTTTTAAAGTATTCGGATTGAACCAGATTAAACCAGAATATGAGATAGCAAACGCCAAACTAATAAAAAAGGCGTCAGGCTATTATATAAAAGTTACTTGTTATAAAGAAAAAGATAAAATAACCCACACTGGAAAAAGTATTGGATTAGATATGGGTATTAAAACTACCTTAACTACTTCAGATGGAGATAAATTTAATGTGGTAGTTGGAGAACCTGAGTCACTAAAGAGGCTCCAGCGTAAGCTGGCTCGCCAAAAAAAGACCTCAAACAACTACCACAAAATTAGATTGAAAATCCAGAAGAATTATGAATATATAAAAAACATGAAAAAGGATCAAGCAAATAAAATAGTACACTTTCTTAAAACAGAGTACGATTTCATTTATATGCAGGATGAGAATCTTAAAGGATGGCAAAAAAGTTTATTTGGTAAACAGGTCCAACATTCTATTCTAGGTACACTTAAATCTAAATTTCTTTTATTAGAAAAAACAAAAGTAATACCAAGAAACTATGCATCTACTAAAATATGTTATCAGTGTGGTACATTTAATGATATCCCTTTAAGTGCTCGAACATATTCATGCTCGTGTGGACTCACAGAAGATAGGGATGTAAAAGCATCAAAAACTATTTTATTTCATGGTCAGGAAATTTACAGAGTACCTAAGGAATTTAGGGAATTTAAGCCTGTGGAGAATGAAACCTCTGGTGGATTTATTAAGTTAAATACATTAAGTTTCTGTTCTATGAAGCAGGAAGCTGATTTAGTTCAGTAGTTCATTCTACTTTAAAGTCTTTGATAGTATTATCAAATATTTCTTTATTAACAAAGCTGCAAAGATGATGCTCTTCTATTTGTCTTATCACGCGTGTTTGATTTTTAGGTAGTTTTAATGAATTTATATGATATTTACCAACCCAATTTTTATGCTTTATATCATAAAAACCTATACTTTTATTTAAAGAAAATGATGTACAATCTTTTTGTAAGCACTCTCTTCTGAAAACAGGGCATATAAACATTTATTGCCTCTTTATTGGATCGTGATTATCTTTTTGTCGCTTTTCCATTTCCAATGAATGTAAACCTTTATCACGCTTCTCTTTTATATCTTTACCAGGCCAACCAAAATCTTTAAGAACAAACCCAGTACCACCTGAAATATTTCTTTTCATTTCGGTTTTACATTTATCACAAATTGGTGTGACACTTTCTTTTATAGAATGTTCTATTTCAATTTCGTTATCACACTTAGGACAAAAATATTCATATGTAGGCATTTATCTTCCCTTTTTTAAAAACGCAGGCTTTTTTAAAACAGCTGTTATATTATTCTTTTCGTTAGTATTTAATAGAACTTTTTTCTTAACACCTTTAATAGGTAATGGTGGCATTTGAATAACAGTTTGCAATCTTGCATCAACCACTTCTTTTTTAACAGTCATAAACTTAGTTTTAGGTAGAATAGTCTTAGGTTTTTTATCTATTACATTACTATCATTCTTAATTTTAAATTTTCGACCACTTCCAATTATAACAGGACTATTTGACTTATTAATAAAAGTGCCACCTAAATTTCGATTAGTTGGTTGTTTATACATTATTTGTAAGTTTTTAGGCTTTACAGGTGGCCTATTAAACTTATCAGCAGGTGCTAACTCACCATCAATAACTGGTGGAGATACATAATATATAATTAAATTATCAAATTGTTCTGTTTTCGTTATTTCCATACTAATATACTATATTATACATCAAATAAAAAAATAGGGTGTATATTTCTATACACCCCTTTAAATACTTTTTAACTATTTTTTAGAATAAATCGTTTGATACTGTATACCAGAGTTCAATTGTTTTATTATAAAAATCAGTTGATTCTATCCAAACCTTAACATATCGACCATCAGCAAGTTTAAACGCTATTGCAGAATACTGATTTAATGCAACTTGAGGGTTATTTTGAATTATAAAATAATTATCGTTATTTATTTTTCTAACCTTTTCTTTAGATGAAACATAACCCAAATAACCAACTTTAGATAATCCTAAATTATAAACTGAGAAACTATTTAAATAAATATCACAATCTGTATGTTGTTTAGTATCAACATTAAAACAATCAGTTGTAGCAGATGAAAAATCAAATTTTAAATAATCCCAATCACTTTCAATTAGATCCTCAAATAGAGATAGATCCCTTGACCCTGTTTGTTTAATAGCATATTTATATGCATCAAAAGTAACAGAATCTGCATCTATTGATTTTATATAAATTATACCTAATTCTCCTTTATCTGTGATTATCGTATAAGCAAAATTAATATTTAAATAATACCAAGAATTATAAATATTAAAATCCGGTATAGATTTTATAATTGATATATCAGATATATACCCTATAGATTTCAAGATTGCTTTTCCTGAAGTTTCTATACCACTTATTTGAAACTTAACATCTGGAGAAATAATCTGTGATACCCCAATTAATGACATTGTATCGATGTCAAATCCATATCCAGTGTATTGGGTATCATATGCGGAAAAAGGATATATAAAATTTGTTACACTCGATACAATTTCTAAACCAGTACAATCCGTTTCATCCCCTGAACAATTTGAGTCGATATTATCACCACAGTAGTCTATTTCACCATAATAAAGCTCAGGTGCTATTTCACATTCATCTTGATTAATAACAGTTATTTCAGTTACATCTGTAACTTCATTTGTAATTTCAGTTACTTCAGTAATTTCAGTGACATTCGTTACATCAGTTTCATTAGTCACTTCTGTAAGTTCTATTAATTCTGTGATTTCAGTTAATTGTGTGACTTCAGTAACAACATCATTGTAAATACAGTCTGGATCAAAGGTGCATTCAGTATAACATATATCATCATTTATACATGGGAAACCTTCGTTATAAACAGTCACATATTTCTTTTCAGGAGAAATTCCGCATGCAACTAACAACAAACAAATTAGACTTACTAATATCTTTTTCATAATAAACCTTTCTTTCTTTTAAGAGTTAATTCTCTTATTTTTAGGTTTATTATACACTAAAAAAATGTATTTGTCAAGTAATTAAACCTTACGGAAGGTTATTTTGACTTGTATATAATTGATACCCAGCAGCTGCAACTGACGTATTTGGTGCACCAAAAAGATGTGCGTACTGCATAGGATTTACTGCATCAGTTGGAGTTCTAGCTGAAGTGAATATTGCTCCAGTTATAATATTAAAATTTGTAGCATTATATGTTGGTGCTATGTACACTAAGTCACAATAATCTGCAGCTGCGGTGTAATCATAATGTCCCACACAGTTACCTATTTTTAACAAGGTGTTATCAGTATTAGTATCAATATAAACCCCAGCTGATGCTCCAGCATCGTTAGCATATGCTGTACCTATATCTAAATTAGCATGATCACACGCAACAAGTTCTATTGCATTGTTATCAGCATCTGCAGTAGTGTTATAAACTCTACCTACTTTAACAATAGTTCCTGATAAATCACCAGTGAGTAATAGACCGGCTCCAGTGCTACCAGCAGCATCTTGATGTATTATCTCATTAATATCTATTAGACCTTGTTGTAGAGCGTTAAGATAAACAACATCATAATTTCCAGCGGCGGCATGAACAATTACTCTATTGCCCCTTGCTGTGATATTAGTTCCTGTTTGAAGTACTATACCATAATGTGCTGCATCAGAATCGATCTCATTAAAATTAAAAGTACAATAAGATCCAGTAATAATAACTACAGTATTACCATTACTAGTTCCAACAATATAATTTATATAAAGGTTATTTCTTTGACCCCTTACATCAACTGCTGTTGTACCAAAATTCTCGATTTTATTCATTTTAAAGTTATTAGAGTGTTCATTTGAATCTACAAAAAGTGCTACTGCTTGGGTACCTGATAAATAATTAATATCTAGATCGTTGTATGCTGATGTCCCCGTTAAGTAGATAAGATTAGATGAGCAATAACTAGCTGCATTATTTGATTGAAGACTTTCACATTTAATAGAACTATAAGAGACTCCTGTTAAATATATACCTGATACAGGATCAGTTCCTGAGGCTCTATTACCCATAACAATCTGACCACCAAATATTTTAATTCGATCGCTAGTTGTTATATAAACACCATATGGCATGTCATATGTTGTATCGTTGTCTGCAATTGTTTCAAAATGAATCTTATTTCTAGATGCAGTGGTAACATATATTGCAGCTGATGATGTATTTAATATTTTATTAATAAAAATTTCATTGTCATAAGGAACAACTCCGGTACCATCTATGGCGACTCCATAACCATCAATGGTGGAAATTTCATTACATCTAATAGAATTATTCATAGCACCATTATCAATATATATACCATTACATCCAGAGATCATATTATATATATAATTGACTTCAATTTTATTATCATCACCACCATATAATCTAACTGCATTAGATAACGAGTTATTAGCACCTCCGACTATTTCATTTATTTTAATATTATTTCGATCACAAGCATCTCCGATATATAACCCTGCTGCTTGTGCTCCAGTATTTATATAAGGGATGTTTCCTATATAAATATTATTATTACAAGATGTTGATGTTATAGTAATAATATTATTTGCTGCGGCAGTTGTTCCAACATCAGCTAAACTTTTAATGTCTATAGTATTGTTTAAACTTCCAGTCATATATAATGCGGTTGTTGGAACCGTTGCTATGTATGATACAGAAATATTATTATTAAGTGCTGATGTTAAATATAATCCATACGTTGTAACTGTATTAATTTCTTGAATTTCTATTTTATTATACGACCCTTCAATTTGTAAACCTCTAGTAACATTAGTAATACTATCTATTTTAATGTTATTATATGAAGCCGTTGAAGTTATTTGAAGGCCATAATCTGTTGATCCAGTTGTAATATACTGTATGTTAATAAAATTATATGTACCTGCTAAATAACAACCAATAGTACCTGATTCTACATAATTTAAAGTAATGTCATTATATTCGCTATTAGTGTCATTAATTTTTAAACCAATAGTTGTGACATTAATAATTATTTCTGTTTTAATAGAATTCTTTTTAGAAGAATTATCTAAATAAATTCCTCCACCAGTCACACCATCAATACGATTTCCTTCAATAATATTTTCAATACTAGTAGATATGATATTAATACCGTATTCAGATGCAACTGTAAGAATCTCGTTAAATAAAATTTTATTTTTAAGTGCCCCACTAAGAGTTATAGCACTTTTTGCTGTACCTGTTATGTAGTTAACTTCTATAATATTGTTATCAGCATTAGTTAAATAAACACCATACTCAGCTGTTGTAATGCTACCTACTTTAATTGTGTTATCATCTGCGCCTGCTCCTACTAATCTAATACCATAACCAGTTGCTGTAGTAGTTATAGAGTTAACTGAAATAATATTATTAGTTGTGGTTCCGTTCAAATAAATTCCATATTTAGATGCTGTGCCCGTACTAATTGAGCTCACTTCAATGTTATTATAATCTGCATTCTCTAAATAAATTAAGTGATCACTAGATGTAATATTACCAACTTTAATCTTATTATTAGTTACGGTATTTCCATTAAGAAATAGTCCATAACCAGTAGATATTATTTTTTTAATATTTAGTGTATTATTTGTAGATGCACCAGAGAGTACTACACCATCATCCGTAGAGTTACTAACATCACCTATTTCAAAATTATTGTAAGAACTGCCAACAAAATTCACACCATAACGACCACTAAAATTAGAGTAATTTATAATACCAGAATTGTATATAGCATTATTAAAAAAGATACCATCATTAGTTGCAATTTCTGTTGTAACTTCAAATCTTGAATTTACAACATAGTTATTAATATATATATTTCCATTAGCGTCCATTGAGCGTACTACTTTTAAACCAATAATCTCAATATCTCTATGCAAATCACCTAGCACATAGTTTAATAAAGCAGATCCTACACCTTCAAAGTGACCATTAATTTGAATATCATTTCCAACAACAGCTATAACTTCATAAAGGTATTGGTTATCTATAAGAATCCACTTACCAATGTCACCAGCTACAAAAGTACCAGCTATGGATGGCTGAACCATAGCAGAACCATTAGTTATAGTTACAGTTCCAGCTGTAGTTAAAGCGGCCGATGTTTCTACTAATAATTGGAACGCCAGACCACCAAAATCAACAATAACTTGATCTTTAGTTTCAGCAATAAGCTTTTGACGGTTTTTAACAACAATATCTGCTGTTTCTGTATATGTACCATTTTTAATAAATATAGAAGCGCCTTGTGGCATTGCAGCACAAGCTGCAGCAATACTATTAAAATCAGGTGCAGTACCCGAACCATCTGTTGAAACTATGCAATCATAATATTGTGAATTACTAAAAGAATAGAATGATCGCATATCATATATTGAGGTAGTTGGAATATTTACATTAAAATTACCAGCACCGTTTGTTGTTAATGTTGCGCCCCCATCATCTTGTAATCTTGCAATAGGTTTATTTTGTACAGGAATAACAGGAACAGTTGGGTTAACATCATAATCTATTTGAATTAGACCTGACGGATCCATTGAAATTACTAATATATAATTAGTAGCAGGTGTTGCAGTTATAACATATGGATCACCTAACCCAAACAAAACATCTTGAGCTGCAATATCAGTACTAACACCAGATGAAATAATTGTTCCACCTAATACTCTAATTCCAACATCAACAGGATTCAAAGCTCTTGGGAAAAATCCACCAACTTCACCTAAACTATATAGTCCAGTAGGTCTTGTAGTCATTAATATACCTCTTAGTATTTATTTAATACTAAATTTAGCAACTAAATAAAATGATAGAATCGACCTAATTAAGAGAAACACCCATTTTTTCTAATTTCTTTATAGCTGCTTCTTTAATCGCTTTTAACTTATCAAATGCAAATACCTTTAATAAATCAACATCATTTAAATCATCCCTCACGAATTTGCGCTTATCCTGCCATGATAAATTATCAAAATCAGCTGGTAATAGATATTTCTTATTAGTTTTTATATCTTCTAATGTTATTTCATCTATTTTCGGTGCTAAAATACTATCGGGCATTATATTCTCAGGCATTACATTCTTTGGTGGTTCTTTAGGCGGCTCATTTAATGTGGTTATAATTTTATCAGTTTGAACTGTTGCAGTAATACCTTTCTCTTTTTTAGGTTCTTCTTTCTTTGGTTCTTCCTTTTTAGGTTCAATAGGTATTATGTGCCCAATTTCCCTTGCTTTAACAACGTCAGGCATTTTCTCTTGAAATTTTGTTAAAGTGAATTCTGCACCTGGATAAATAACCTTATTTGTTTGAGTTAGATAAACCTGTGATTTGCAAATGCATTTCCATTTTCTTAATTCTTCTTTTACAACTGTTTTCTCAGCCATATAAACCTTCCATTATTTTTTAAGTTCATTAACCATTAATCTTGAATTTTCATCAAGTTTAGACATTAAACTGTCTAGTAAAATTCCACTTGTGATTGAAATCTTAAATGCATACCTAATTATACCATTATAGTATAGTCTACGTCTTAAAGGTATTAGCAGCGTTTGTGGTAACTTATTATCGGTTACCGGATTTACTAATTTTAGCATATATATTATTATACACTATACAAAAAAATAGGGAGTAAATTTCTTTACTCCCTACTTGAATGCTTAACCGTGTTAGTTCTTAACTATTATTATGTACGGGTAATTGTCAGACGGTTTGCGCCGTTGTTATTTGTAACACCAAATCCAACCTGTTCAAAGATTGACCAACCAACCATGCGGTCCCATGGCTTATCAGCTGGCAATACTGTTAAATCGATACGGATAGGTAGTACGCCTAAGAAAGGCCCATCTGTACAAATGTACACTGTACCTTGAGGAACTATACGAGAGGTGATTAACTGAGCTCCCCAGAATTCAGCCTGGAGACCAGTGTCGATAATAGCAGCCTGGTGTACTGGATCAATTTGGTCTCTACCAAACTTACGGATGTCTGCATAGTCGCGTGGATTGAAGAAGCAGCGAGCGACTCTTAAGTCGTTCTTTTCTACCTCTGCGAACGCGTCTGTTAATGCATCACGTGTAATACGGTCACCAGTGATGGCTATATCAGTATTTGTGTTAATATCGCAAGCTGCATCAATAGCTGCAAATCCTGATTCGTCTTCAACTGCCTGGATTTCCTGTCTCGCTAAATCCTGGACTCTCTCCATATGGGAGTAGCGTCTTTCCTTCAACTGGACAATCGGGATCATAGGGCATACGCCGATTTCTTTTAAAGGAACAGCAACCCTAGTACCCTTTACAACAGGAGTTGGTGAAGTTGAATCTTCTGGAATAACCATAGCTGAAACACTTGGGTCTTTATCATAATAAGGCAGCGCTCCAGGAGGAAGCTCGTCCACCATGAATGCTTTCCTGATCACGCCCATATAGTCCAGTCTGCGTCTTAAAGGCATCTGTAACTTCTGGGCTAAGACTTTTCGTCCACCTTCTGAAGAAAGGAGGTTACCTAATATTCTCTCTTTTTGAATTAATGTTAATTTATCCATTTATATTAGCCTCCTTATGTTAACTGAACGCCTAATCTGGCGTCGTGAGCTGTCGGTGTTTTAGTTACAACAGCAAAAGCTATTGTACTTGTAGTATTATCACTTGTTAATAGACCATTACGAGAAGCATATAGTAAATCGCCGGCTACGTATGTAATTTCAGTTACGCCGTCTTCCATATATGTTTCGTAATATTCAACAAGGTATAACCCACCAGCCTGAAGAACTGTTAGCTTACCACTCGCTATAGCAGGTGTATTTTCATAACTTGCTTGCGATGAATCTGTTGCGAACAGACCAATAGGTACGCCTAAACCATTATCTAGAACACCAACTTCCGCACTGTCTGTCGGATATGCAACCATACCAGCAAGAACACCATTAGGTGTTGCGCTTGTTACAGTTGTTGATGTCATAGTAGCGGCACCCCAGTTTACACGTGTGAAATCAGAAGCTCTAAGATCAGAGTATCCGTTTCTAACACAATCATATACTACTTCAAATGACATTTTTATAACCTCCTAGGTTAAAATTTCTTTCTTTGGAATAAGTGGGAAACATCAGGATATAATTCAAATAAACCATCTGCTGAGGATCTATTTGCAACTTCTGATTTTCTGATAGGTCCACCTATCTTTGAAGCAACTTTTTTCTTCTTTGATGCTTCTTTTGGAGCGGCTTCGTCTGCGAAATCAGCTAGGCTCTCCATTACTTCATCAAAGAAATTACCAGATGCTTCGGCCATTTCTGCTGGAATCTTTTCAGGTACTTTTGTTTCAATAACATCACCAGCACCCGCTTCATCCATGGATTCTTCTATGTCGTCAATAGATGTTTCAGCGTCGCCTAAAGCTTCGTCAACGTCTTCAGATTCTGCGCCTTCTTCATCATCCATAACGTCACCTAATGAATCTTCAACATCACCATCAGATAGAAATTCACCAATCGGGTCTTTTTCTTCATCGGCCTTAATTGTTTTAGCCTTCTTAGGCGCTACTTTTTTAGCTTCAACTTTTACTTCTGCCTTTACTTCTGCTGCTGCTTCTTTTGTTTCGGCCTTTACGGGTTCCTTTACAGGTTCAGCTGGCTTTGCAGGTTCTGCAGTTTTTACAGGTTCAGCACTAGCTTCTACCTTTGCAGGTTCAGCAACAGTAGCTTCTACCTTTGCAGGTTCAGACTTTGCAGGTTCGTCTTTTGCAGGTTCATTAACTTTTACAGGCGAGCTGTCTTTAGTTGAAATCCTGTCTAAAGTTGATTCTAAAGCTTCGCTAGATAAGTGCATCAAATCAGCTGACTGCTTAATGACTTCCTTATCATCTGCTTTTGATCCGAGGATATGTCTTGCAATTTTAAGAGCAACGGCAGCTTTCTTTTCAACTGACATTCTAGCTTCTACCGCTCTCTTCATAGCTAATTCTTCCCTTTTAGCAAGAATTGCTTTTCTTTTTGCATGACGTGTTATCGGGTCTCGAGAATCAGCACCCCAAGAAGCTTCTCTAGGTGCCTCAAAATCAAAAGCCCCATCACGTATACCGCCATCCCATTGACCTATATTTTCATCGGTAGGGCGGCGTACTGCACGGTTTTCAAAATATGGATCCGATGCATCATACGCCACTTTACGACGACTTAATGAAGGTCGTAGAGCTGGTCTTAAGTTTCTTCTATTCAACATTCTTAAATACCTCCTAGGTTAAGCAATTTCACATAATGATTTATTAGAGATATTTTTAGAGTGAAGTATAGTTTTTCACTATAAATAGTGTATAAATGATACTCTAGGTAGCCAAAATAGGTATATATTAGGTCAAATTATATATAATATAATATCAAAACACGAATTATTAGAAATTAAATTAATTGAATGGAAATAGTCATCCATCCTTTTTCTTGTGGATAAATAGCTATTTTTTTAATTGCGCCACCTTCTATTAGGTCGTATGATGTTATAACATTCTTAGCGCGTTCTACTTCTCTACCAACCATTTCACCATATTCATATTCATCTATCTCATAAGAATCTCTAGGTAAATTAGAACGATAGTCACCTGAAATTCTTTTACCTTCAACCTCAAACTCAATGTTTCCCCCACCTGTATGAAGTCTACTTAGTACTAATTTTAATTTACTAGATATATCTTTAATTACATTTTCATTAATATGCAACACTGGCTTAGTTTCTTTTAAACCTTGCCATGTTTTAACAAAATTATCATTATCATAATTATATGTTTCAGCTTCTCTTAAAGCATTAATAAAACTTTCAGCCATTTCTTCAGCTGTAGCAAATTTAGCATTTTCAACATCTACTTTCCACTTTGTTGGAAGATATATAGATCCCCCATTTCTATGAAATGATATAGTACCTTCATTACTAACTGTTAACATAGCATAAATAGAAGAATTATATGAATAAACTACCCTAAATGAAATAGGTTCAGCCAAATCCCATGAATGTATAAACTCTTTTTTTACTTCTAGTTCTTTATTATTTACAAGGCTATCTTTAATTAATTTAACTATTTTCTTATATGTTCTATTAAATAATAAAACAGCTTTTCCTTGGTCAACTTCATTTAAAATGTTTTTCTTAGTGTACCACGGACTAACAGCTATTACTTTAGAAGCGTATATTATTTTATCTATTAAATCGTATTCCATTTAAAAAGTACCACCATTACTTAAGTTATCGTTCTTATCAACCATATATTCAGGTTTTGGTGTTTGCTCTAATGTATATTTATCATCTTTGTATTGTTTCATTTCAAGTTCTTTTGTGGTCTCAATAACTTTATCTATTTTATCAGATAATCCTTCAATTTCATTTTGTAGTGCGGGATCACCGCCTGTAGCGCCACCACCGCCACCTCCACCACCACTAGGTGCTTTAGTAACATGTGATGGTGCAGCGCCACCACCTCCACCACCGAAGTCACCAGGCATATCATCAACTATATCTGAGAAGTCGCCTGTCATTTCGTCGCCTTCTTCTGGTGGAGCGCCTTCTTCGCCACCAGCTGCTCCTTCTTCACCTTCAGATATTTCTGGATCACCTGTATCCATTCCTTCTAAAGCTTTATCTATTTCAGGAGTACTTGACCCACCTTCTGGTGGCTGTGCAACTTTCTTATGTTCTGCTAATATCATCTTAGCTATAACAGCTCTATAATATGCTCTTTTGTCCATAATTTTATTCCTTATAAGGATCAAAAATAAATATCTTTTGTTCTTCTTTTAAGACGTCTATAACTTCTTTTAGTTGATTCTCATCTAACATATCATTCATAGATACATCATCAAAATCATATAACTGAAATTCAAATACCAACTCCCAATTATTCTCAATTCTTAAATGATCGCCGCCATATTTTATTCTATAGGTAAGGCTATTTCTTCCTAATATATCCGGAATATCATGTTCAAGATTGCTAAAGAAATCACTAACTTGTTCAACAAGTCTATTCATATTACTGGTAATGCCACCTAAATATTTTTCATTAAATATTATATCTGAAATATTAACAGTATAGTAAATATTTATATCGTCCCAACCTTCGCTAAACATAAAATTATTTGCCATTTTTATATACATCCTCTACTACTGAAAGGTAATAATCACTCATACTGCATTTGTTACAAGATGCAACTTTTTTATTTTCAGGTTTTAATTTAGCTAGCAACTCATTTCGATATTCTTCAGGCACTTTATTATAATCAAAATTAGTACAATAATTATTTGTACAATGTGCAAACTTTAATACTTCAACAGCTTTATTATTTTTAAGGTCGGCTGTTATTACATTATGCGCTTTAGCTTTCTTCCATGCGGGTACTTCAACCCATGAACCTTCTTCAAATATAACAGATGTAGGATCTTGCTTAGAACCACAAAGTTCTGCAATTATTGATGTACCTTTATCTGTTTCATAACTTGCACCCTTATTGCGCTTAATATGATCGCAGTAATCTGTTTCATCAACTAATACTTTACCACACTTACTGCAGATGCAATACTTACAAACGCAACCCATTGAAACAGTACTTAAATCACCTGTAATAATACGCTCACAAAGGTCTTTATGCTGCCTATCAGTTGCAATTAGTATATCAACAATTAATGATAAATCTGTATCTCTAGCAACAGCATCTATAACCCAACCTTTTCTTAAATTAGGGTCTTGATTATGTTCATAAAAATTAAAACCACCAATAAAAGTAGGATAGGATAATTTTAATAATTCGCGCTCCCACGCGTCACCATTATCATTTACATATTCAGCCGTTTCAGGTTTAATTGTATGACCGTCGGCGCCAACATCAACAGATGCTACAATTGATACATGTGAATAAATATATTGATTTGGATCGAATTTAGTTACTTTTTTCTTATCAGGAATTATTAAACCAGCAGGCCTAATAATATCAGCATAACTATGTAATAAAGAAATATTAGCCGCATACTTTTTAAAAGTATATGGGTCGTTGCTTTTAAATCTTTGCCACTGTCTTTCATTAATCGATGGGTAGACAGTTATAGCTTCAGCGTACTTTCTAATCATTTTTAGTCACCAAGAATTCTATCTTCTACTTCAGATAACTTAATTTCCAAATCATAGATTAAACCAGCAATAGATATTGAATTTTTATCTATCTTTTGTAATAATTCCCATATTTTAGATAACTCTCGTCTACTAAACACATCATCTATATTATCTGGATTAATACTTTCCCTAAGTAAATCATCTGCACTATTGTAGAGATCATTTAACTTATTTATTTTATTTGAGAATCGCTGTAATTTATTAAGCTTAATAGATATATTTCTATCTATTGGTTTTTCAGCACTTATAAAATCTGAATTCTTATACATAGTTTCTCCTAAGGTACTTACTTAATTAGAATATAGAAACTATTTATTATTATCCAAAGGGTCTAGCGCATTAATAAAATTGGTAAGATTATCAATATTTTGATTGGTTTCTGATAATGAAGCTTTTAAATTAGATACTAATAAATGCAAATCCCTTGCATTATTTTCTTCAATTAAAGGTTCTAATTCTGAGGTTATTTCTGTTAAATTAAATGAATTATCAAAGTCAATATTAAGTGTATTATCTAATATGTCTAATTGGTCTAAAAACATTTCAACTAATGCTGTAAACTTTGTTTTAATAAAGAAAGTTTCAACTACTTTATTTGCATAATCAGCATCAGTAAAAACAGGGTTAGAATTTTTAGGTTCTAACCCTGTTTCATTATTTTCTTTTTTTACGGGCATTATATCCTAAAAAGTATATATATCCCTTACTTATCTAAGCTAGTGATGATTTTACCACATGCATCTTTGCAAACGCTGCTTGAGAATCCATACATTTTAAGTACATCAACGCATTTAGCTGCTTCTGCTGCAGTCTTTCTACATGATGGGCATCCTTCATCTGATGCTGTTCTTCTCAAACCAAATCGAGATGTTCTTCTTACATTTGATTTGCGTTTACCTGTTGCTAAATCTTCAGCAAAGTTTGGTATACTGTCAACTGCGTCTTCCTTGAATCTTGGATATGTAGGATTCTTTGACTGCAATTCCCTTTCGTCGTCAAACATTGTATTAATACCATAATCAGCCTTTTCAGCCATTCTGCGTCTTAATTCAGCACGTCTTGCCCTTCTAGCTGTTAATGCTTCATTATAAGCTGCCGGATTATCCTGGAATGATTCATAATATAATTTATCATCATCAACATAATCTTTAAGCCCTAATGAGCTGCGTTCTGGGTTTCCCGCTTCAAAGTCAAAGACACCTTTGTCTTCTGCAACTTTACCCATACGCATTGCTTCTTTAATCATCCTATAAGCATCGATACTTGAGTATCCTTTATCCATTAAAGATGCTTTTGCTTCTCTGTAAGAAACAGGACTTCTAAAAGCACTTCTTAAATCCAATAAATTTCTTGTTGATAGCTTTATCATTTTTAACTCCTATAATTATTCATTCCAAACTAAAAGACTTGATTTTCTTTTGTTTGTTACTAAGTCATGTGCAAATTCGCCTATTTCATTTGAAATAACATCTTCTTTAAATCTTGGATATGTAGGATTCTTTGACTGAAGCTGTCTTGTATCACCTTCGTATATATCAACTGCTTCCCTACGTCTCTGTGCAATTCTTTGTTTAATTCTGCGTCTTAATGCAGCTTTTGCCTTTAATCCAGTGATGTCATCTAATGTAGATGTGGAATTATCATAAGTATAATCACCAGCGTCTAATGCATTTCTATCAGGATTAACAGGACCATTAGGATTGTCTATATCTAGCCAACCTTTTTCTGTCGCAAAAATGCGTGAACCAATTCGTTTAGCATACCCTGTAACAACTGCATCACGGATAATTTCCCTTGCAATTCTAACAGAATAGCCATTTCTTACCATAGATTCTGTAAGATTATCTATGTTAGCACTACCTGACTTTAAAATGCCGTATAAATCTGCTACTTCAGCTTTAGATGTTTTAAGAATCATAACGCTCTCCTTTAAGTTTGCTTTTCTTTCCTTTTCATTCGCCTCTAAATCCGGGTCATCAACCTTAGGCGTTCTTTTATGTCTCAAATCGAATCTAGGTGGTAGCTTCCTAGGCTCTTCCCTAAATTCACCTGTATCAACATCCTCATTATCAGATGTTGTATCTTTATCACTATATAATTTCTTAGAAAATAATAATGAGGATATTTTTTTATAAGGTGTAAAAGTCCCACGGGATGCAGGATGTACAGTTTTACCAATTCTACCTTTATCCTTAACAATATTATAGACTAATTGCTTCTCATCATCGTTTAATCGACGTTTTAATTTATACTCATAAAACCAATATACATCAGCAGCAGCACCAAAATTAGTTTTTAGGCTGTCACCTATTAATTCATCAGGAATATTTATTTCATCATAGTTCATTTAGGCTCCTCTTCGCCACCACCTGGTACTGGTAATTTCTTTTCCAATCCCAAATAAGTTTGAACTCTATCTGTTATATCAGATGTGTTAATTAAATCTCTACCTATTTCCTGATATACGGTTCTTAGCAACTCATTAAAAGTAGAATCGTTTATAGTAAACATATCTTCTTTTAATCTATTATTAACTTCAACTGGGTCGATATTATAAAGTTCAAGTATTGTACTAACATCTAATGAACCCTTTGAATATAAATTAAATAAGTTACCAAATGCTTCTTCATTATCTCTAAGATTAATTCGGCTAAATCCTAGTTTAGGTATTATTTCAACTTCTTCACCAAATTCATTAGTTTCAATAAAGTTATTAATTCTAGCTATTGGTTTAAATAAATTATTTTGAACATACTGAGCAATTCTTTCTCTAAATAGTGTGTACTTAGTTAAAAGAACCTCACGAATTAAGTTACTTGAACCATAGTTCTGTTCACCAGTTATTAAACCTTTTGTTAAACCCAAACCAGTGTATATTTCACCATCAATTTGTTCAAATTCAGCCTGTAAAGGAAGTATCCTTTCAGCTGCACCTATTAAATCCCAACCAAAGTCAAAGTTAGTAATAACAGCTTGGTCTGGATCCTCGAAACTTTGATATACCTGTTCGGTTAATGCGTCTATAACATCTAAACCGACATTAGGCGCGTTTATTTTATGTTTTGCGGTCATATTGCGCTGTGCAATAGCATCTTGTGCATTTCGCAACCTGTCTTTATATATAAGTAATTTAAATACTCTTTCAAGTATTGAACTACCCATATCTCTATATTGAGATCTTTTACGTGCTAAATGTGCAACATGCGAACCTTCAAACGGATCTGTGTTTAATGGTATATTTTCACCACTTTCAACAAATGAAATAATTTCATCTGGTATATGCTCCATTATTTCAGCGCTGTCATCTGAATTTAATAAATCGCGTATTTGACCTGGTATAACGAGCTCAATCTTCTCAAAATTTGTAAATGGATATGGTGTAACAACTATATCATCAGGGTCTAATAAGAAAATGTTAGACCATACTTTTCTTTTTTCGTCGAATTCAGCGTATGGGAAAACATTACCTAATAAATACCATTCATGTGATAAGTCTAATAAAAATGAGAATAAATCTATTTCATCACATAGATGCTCGAAGAAATTATAAACAGTCTTAGCTTGTCTTGGATCTTTACATTGAGGCATTTCAAGACGCAATCTTGATAGTGGCAACTCTGAATGGAAATCTATAGCAGATGCAACAACAGGGTCATTTTCATAGAAAGTCCTAGCCCAAAGGTTTTTCTCACGTCGTGATTTAGGTAGCAATAACTGCTGTGGTGTTAACTGAGGATGATAATAATCTGGTGAAGTATACGTGGTATTTCCAGATTGGTTATTATAACCCATAGTAGACGCAACAACATACTTAGAAGCTCTTTTCTTTTTATCAGGTTCACCTGTTACACGAGCTTTCTTAGATCGCGGTTTACCTTGATACACTTTACCAACTTCTATAGATGTCTTAATAGGCTGTGATGTTGCCTTACTCTTAGTATTATTTGTTTTAACTATCTTACTGTTTTTCTTTTTAGGCATTATCGCTTAATCTCACGTTCAAAATCTTCCAACATTTTATATATCTTTGATAATCGACTTATTTCTAATGAAATGTCATTGTGATCCACTTCATCTTCATAATCTTTCATATTCATTTCCAAGTCTCTTTTACGCATATTTAAACTCCTCTTAAGAATGTTTATCTCTCTTAAAAGGTTTGAAACGGACGTTTTTATTTGACTTGTATTGAGTTCCATACCACTGTAATTGTTTAGAAAATTCATAACTCAAAGATTCCCAACTATATAATTTACCATCTTTTAATTTAAAGACATATTTTAAATGACCATTATTAGAACTGTCCTCACATTTATATACAATATCTGTAAAAATATGAAACACACGAGGGTTATCTTCGTCTATTTCTATATCATTTATTTTTAATTCAAAAAAACTAACTTCATTACAAATATTTAAAAACTCACCTTTAAAAATAGCTTCAGTAAGATACTTTATCAAGTGTCGTTTATATTCTTTATATATTTTATACTTTGTATATGATGGTCCGAATAAAGCATAATCATTAGCTGATAATAGCATAGCATCGTATTCTTCAAATTTAGGGAGAAATCTTAATAACCCCCTATCAAATTTATCTCTTTTGTTATCCACGACTTTTAAATTCCTTTAAAACAGCTGTAACTAAAGATGTAAGCTCATCTTTATTTTTATCAGTTTTAGGTCTATTAATTACTTTATCAGTTCGATCAGATAATTCTTTTTCGCGTTCTTCTATCAAATCTATCTGTTTTTCAGCATCTGTAATCTCTTTTTGACTATCTTCTATAATTTTAGTCAAATCTGTTTCTTCGGCTATTATTGTTTTTAATTCTTTTTCCATTGCAATTAGGTTCGCAACAGTATATTTATATGAAGATGTTTCCTTTTTTTCATATTGTGCTGAAATAGTATCCGAAGATTCATCTATATTTTTAATTTGTGTGATATACGCACGTTCAACTTCATCTAATTCACCAACTATTCTATTTAAGCCATCCCTAACAGCTTGAATATTCATAACTTCAAATTCACCAGATGTTAATTTATCAATTTCAAAAGAATTCAAGCTATCATTTTTTAC
The DNA here is from genome assembly GCA_041660345.1 of Minisyncoccota bacterium. Taxonomy (GTDB): domain Bacteria; phylum Patescibacteriota; class Minisyncoccia; order Phycocordibacterales; family UBA9973; genus UBA9973. Next base: position 4,511 of record JBAZWP010000003.1, on the reverse strand, counting down.
ATATACCTTTTTAACGGCTTCTCGAATAGCTTTTACATTAACCTGTAGTTGTTTTAAGTCGTCTATAACACTCATAATAAGTCACCTCATATACTTTTATAATAGAAAATATAGAGAAGTTTTATTTTTTAAAACTTCGATATAATTGTGTGTTTGTACGATTCTTTGAAACTGTAGCGCCATAACCTCTTGATACTTTTGCGGTATTTGCAACAAAAGCTCGACCTGTAATAGGGTTTTCTTTTTCAAAAGCATGAAAAATAGCTCTCGAAGTTGCTGAATATCTATCATCATGCTTGCCTGGTGGTGCTTCAATCCTTAATTCATGACCAGCTAATAGTTCTTTTCGTAAAGATAATAACTCACTCTTAAAACTAATATCATTTGGCATAATAATATTGCCAGAATAAAGCTCTGATAAGAATTTCCTATTTACTTCACTATTTAGTTGTCGATTAAAAGATATCCTTGTTATATTTGTTATTCCAAGCATACTTAATTCAGCTAATAAACCATATGATTCCCACTGGTCACATATTGCAGAAACTATACGGAATGATTTATAAATTTCTAGTATTTTAGGTGCTATTTCTTTTGGATTTAAAATATTTAAATCCATAAAATCACCTTCACCAGCTTTCCATCCAAATAATGCATCTAAGACAGACATTGTACCATCAAGATGAACAATAGCCGCAGCGAAAGTATCATTAGCATAACCAGCATCAAGTGCTAAATAATATCTAATCTCAGGTAATCCTCGAGTTCTATAAGTAAGTGCTGTACTCATAGCAGTTGTTAGCTTTTCAATCTTTTCAATAGCTGAACCTTTACCACCTATTAACTCTGCACCATACTCAGATAAGAATGAATCAGGTTTACGCTTTTCAGCTTTTGTTAGGTAGCTCATTGTTATTTTAGGATTGCACCACCAAGTAGGCAACCTAAAAGATATTGTTCCACCAGGCTCACCTAATTCTTTAAATGCACCCATGAAATGCTCAAAAGCAACACCAAATTCACCTAATGGTGATGTAATTAAAATAAGCTTACCATCTTCATTAAATGTAGAAATAGATGGTGAAATAGCATTATAAACTTCGCTATCAGACTGGTTACCTTCGTTCGATTTAAAGTGTGCTATTTCGTCAAGTGCTACAATAAGGTTACCTTCACCACGTGATCCAGAAGCTGTACACGCATCTGATGTTACTGTAATTGATGGTAAAACTCTCTTACCTTCTTTTAAACATTTTAAATCATATGCAGTATAAAGCTTAATAGCATTTTCATTAGTAGCCTTTTCTTTATATCTATATTTATTAAAGAAAGGTCTGTTAATCATATTAACAATAGCACGATATAAAATCTTAGACTGACGTCCACGAGTAGCAACATTAACAAATTTTATTTCTTCATTTTCAGGTAATCCATAATAACCTTGAGGATTCTCTTTATGGATTAATTTAGCTACTTCATAACTATCAATACATGATGTTAAGAAGGTCTTCATAGAACGACGACCAGCAAGAACAACTAGTTCTTGATAAGCCATCTCAGGATTAAAATCAGGTGACTTAGATAGCTGCTTTCGCTCATGAAGGAATACTTCAAATTCAGCTTCAGTAAAACTATAAACTATTTTTTCGTCAGGATAATCCCTTAAATTAATATCCCTATCATAATCGTTTAAGGGAATATTATAGAATTCTTTTAAAACAAATTTTTCAACGGGGTGAAGATGTTGTTTTATACCCCAATCAGCTTCTAGAAATGTAACTATATCAGGGAACTCTTTAAATAAATCAGTGTCCTCTGATCCTGCCTCTTGTAAGTACTTGTCCCATGTTTTATCTAGATCTATCTTCGACATTTGATATTAAACTTTTGATATCTTTTGTTTTTTCTTTTAGTGCAGGAAGTATTGAATTTAGTTTATCACCTAATCCGCTATCTTTCATAACTTCCATTAGTGATGACAAAAAGATATTCAAAACCTTTTCAATATTTTCATCTGAAACTTCTACATTTTCAGCGATAACACGCTTACGGAAAGTTTCATTAGATGATAGCATTTTAAGAATAGCTGCTCGTTTAAAAGATATTTGAAGTCTTAGACCAGGTTTACGTACACTTGCCTTTAATTTTTCAAGCTCGTCTGCTTCCTGTGCTAATTCAACAGTAACAGAATCAAATATACCTGATACCTGATGACCACCTGAAGCATTTTTAAACTTATCATAAAGACTAGCATACTCTTTACGAAATGAAAAGACACCTAAGTCTTCGTCTTCAAAATCTGCGTCTAAATCGTCAAGCTCACTAGCTTGAACAAACTTATCGAGATCACTACGTTCAACTGAATCTTCCCTTTTTTTCATAAAAATAAAACCTTATACTATTTACATATGAAATAATTTCAATCTCATTACATTACTCTATAATATTTATACCAATATCATTAGCAATTTCTTTTATTTGAACTTCCAATTCACTATATATGTTTACATTACCTTCAGACTCGTATAATATTATATTCATAAATTCATTAAGGTCATTTATATTAGATTTAGTTGCTTCAAATAGTTGTTCTTGCTGTGCTTTACTTAAACCATCTATTTTAAGTATTACACCCCAAATATCACCATTTTGTAATTTAACATTATATTTCATTTTTCACTTTTCACTTAATGTTGTTACTTAAATATATTCATTGCTTCATCTTGAAAATTCTGTTCGGCCTTTCTTGAAGGTTCGTTATCAAGTCTATTAGCTATAATTTGCATAGCTCTTCTTATTGTATCTTCCTTAGAAGCATTCTTTTTATGGAATTCTTTTATAAAACCAGCTACTTTATTAGCTGTAACAGTATCCATCTTCTTACTTAGTATTGCTTCCTTTAAAACAACTTTTAAGTCTTCAACTGTTGGACTAAATTTAGCAAATGTTTTTAATCCTAATAATTTACAATTCTTAGAATATCTATGTGTGCATTGTCCATTAGCGCATTCGACACCTAATACAAAGTTAGCTGTTTTATTTCTACGTAAACTGCTCTGTATCTTATTACAGTTATTAGGGTTATTATCACTTTCAACATAGAAATAACCGAGTAAAGGATCTATATTATATTCACTAGCGGATACTTTTTTATTAAAAGCTTTGCGTAGTATTCCTTCAATCATTAATTTATTAGGTTCAAGGTGTACCCAATCAACAAATGCCTGTCTAACTTCTTTAGTACCACCATTTAATGCCTTCTGCATTTCAACTTCTAAGTTTGCATTCTGATATTTTTCTTCAAGCTGTCTTGAATATTCACTATTTGCAAAATTAGTATTAACAGTATCCCACTTACCGTTTGTTGGGAAGTTCATTGTATATAAAGCACGGTCTTCATCTTTAGACTTAGCTAATATCTTCATTGCTGTTTTTGTAATAGCTTTACAAGCTGCTACTTTATTTTTAATACCAGCAATTTTATTCTTAATATCTTCGTTAAATAAATTACCATGCTTATTTAATGTATCGCTATAAACATTATCCCAGTTTATACTCTTCAATGATCCAACTTTTTCAAGTGAATTATATTTAGCTCTTGCAGTATCGTTGTTTTCATTAATAACTAAATAAGATGGTGTAATATTATGCTTATCAATAAAGCTATTCAAATCATCAGCATTCCTAAACATAGATGAGTAAACAAACACATTACCGATAATACCATCAAAATTGCGGTAGAACTTATCAATTGGTTTGCTAACTTTTAATATAACTTTAATATCTGCAGCTGATTTACCTGAAGCCATTAGTCTTAACGCTTCATTCTTATCAAATGTAATTTCTTTTATTTCTCGAATTGGAGTACCGTTATAAGGTTGATATGTATCTCTCCCAATTGTAGCTTGCCTTTTAGGTATAAAAGGTCGAACCTTATTTTCGTGTTCACCTGAATACTTAGACGAAATTATACCAGCGAGATCACCTTCATAAATTTCTTCTTCAGATGTATCATTGAAATCTAAATCAATAAGGCTACTAGACGCAGCACTTATATTTAATTCATTATCATTCTTTTTATTGTCTTTAAAAAAATCTTTCTTCATTTTACAGACCTTTCAATCGATAGTCGTTACTCTATAAAAACATAGAAATTAATTATTATTATAAAGAACGGCTAACACGTCGGTAGTATTAACATTTAATTCATTTATAACTTCAACGGGTAGGTATGAATTAAACGAATTTATATAGTAAGGTTGTCCTTTTTTGTATACCTCAATATCTAATATATAATTAGCATCTTCATTGGTATTATTTAAAGTAATAATATTCTTACCGTTATACTTTCTACTTACAACTATTTTAGATCCAACTAAATCAAAGAATCTATTGAGATAATTGACCTTATTATATTCACATTTTATAGGTTTAAATGGGTTTATATCGCTTCCCAGCTCGAATTCAATAGATAATGGAACATTGCCATTAGTTAACTTGTTAATGTCAAT
>JBAZWP010000002.1:0-50027 GCA_041660345.1 Minisyncoccota bacterium | reverse complement strand
AATTTTTCATGTAACTCTTTTTGATAATCAGTCGCATCTGTACCATCTATAAATTTGGATTTAAAAGGTTCAGTTTTTTTTTCGGATTCGATAAGCTTAGCTACAACCATTTGATTTTGAAGGTTTTTAGCTTTTACATACACTTTATCATCAGATAAGTCTTGTGAAGTTACAGGAACAATATAAGCAACATCTTCCTGAGTTATCTTACCAGTATCCCAAATTACTGTTGCTTTACGATTAGTTAAACTAATATCATCAATCATTCCAATAACATGAGTAGGAAACATACCATCTTGAATGCGTCTTTTAACAAGCATTCCTTTTTTAAGTAATGTTCTATTATAACTGTAATCAGCTGTTAAGTCATCATTGAAAAAAACTGCTTTTCTTTTCATATCAAATCCTTTTGATAAATATCTTTAAAAAGGACACTTTAGAAAACAATTATTATAATTCTATAAGTAATACACTTAAAATTCCAAAAAGTATAGCTATTTTATTTATTAATGATAGCTGTTCATTGTAATATAAAAGCCCCACTAAAGTAATACATATTAAATTAATAACAGAAAAAATTACAATAGACTTAGATAAGAGCTCATACTTTAAGGACATTGCCCAAAAGTATGTGCCTATAAAATAAATAGATAAACCAGTATAAAGAATAATATTTTGATTTTTAATAGTCCATTCTTTAAAAAGGATATCAGCTAATACTTCTAAAACAATCGCAATGACTATTAAAACTATATACGTCATTTAATATAATTTTTACATGTACCTTTACCGTTTTCAGTTATTTCAATATTAGAATTATAACAATAGTCGTTTGATTTACCTGATACTCTACATTTACAATCAGGAGATTTACAAATAATCTTAGGCTTTACAATTTGAATATCTTTTACTGCCATTAGAATTCCTTTTTTATAAAGTCTTTTAATTTACCCATAAATACAAATACACGCACAACTAAAATTCTAAACCTATCCATAATATTTAATTTAACCAAAGGTACTAATTTATTATCTTCAGTACGATTATGAAATCTATCTCTTACTTCTCTTCGTACAGTTTTAGTAAGTAATCCATTAACCCTAACTTGTTTAGTAGGTAAAGACTCAAGGTGTTTTCTTTCAAATTCAGGAGTTATCTTAACTTTCATTGCATCCATCATCATTGCATGTAATACTGGATCACTTGGTTTATTATATTTCTTATACTGTGCTATACCATCTTCATATTCTTGAACTTCAAAGAGACCGTCTATTTGGTCGTTAAATTGTTTTAAAATTGTATCATTTAAGGTATTACATACTCTGAAATAAATATCAATTTCCTTTAAATCATGTGTTAGCTTAAACGTGTCTTTAATATCATTGAAAAACTTTAGCGCTAAATCTCTAGACTGCTTTTCAGTAATCTCTTTTTCTTCTTCTTCTGCCTTTTCCTCAGCTTCTATACTTTCTTTTGAAACAGGTTTATTCTCAGGACATTCCTCACCACACTGTTTACAAAAACTATCTTCTTTATCTATAATATTTTTTGCTTCTTCAAAAACATCATTTAAAGACTTCGATTCAATTTCATCTGTAGTTTCTTCTTCTGGAGGATCCATCATTAAAGAATCTTCTTTTACTTTTTCTTCTTTTTTCATTTTACACTTCCTTTTAACATTTTGAGTGACCACAACCTGGTGCATTGCATTTTAAGCATCCTGCATCGTATCCCATAGTGCCTTTTGAACCACACTTGGGACATATCATATTTATTAAAGACGCAGCGTCTTCTTTTTCTTTAGGTACATCTATTTGTGTTAAAGTTTTTAGTATGTGAGCTATACCATCTGAACAGCTTAATATCATATCTTTTGCAACATAAGCCGGGTTAGGACATCTTACACCCTGTAATTGGTCTATAATTTCCTGAATAGGTACACCTTTACGTAAACCAATAGATGTTACTCGAGCTAAAGCTTCAAGATAAGATGATGAACAACCACCTGTCTTACCTAATGTGCAGAATACTTCATTAAATAAACCGTTTTCATCGCTATTTAATGTCACTATTAAAGTACCACAAGCTGTTTTAATGCGTGATGTACGACCACTAACAACTTCAGACTTAGGCTTAACAGGTAGTACTTCTTCTACTTCACCCTTCTTTTTTGAACCCTTAATTGAATTAAGTACTTGAGTTTGCTTACAACCATCTCTAAATACTGTAACTCCTTTAAGTCCTCTCTTATATGCGCTTAAATAAATTTCTTCAACTTCACTCTTAGTTGCCTTATTAGGTAAGTTGATTGTTTTAGAGCATGCCTGATCAACACCACTTTGTACAGCTTCAAGCATATCTAAATGGGACATTGGTGCTATATCGTTTGCTGTTTTAAATATCGCCTTTTCTAAATTTGAAAATTCATCAATATTTTCTATAGTCCCTTCTTCGGTTATATGCTCAATTATCTTTTTGTTCTTTGTTCTACCTGTAACCTTTAAAAACTTTTCAAAGGAAGGCACCCAATTTATTAGGTTTTCACCATTAAACATTCGAGTATACACTAATTTAAAATGAGGCTCAATACCTGATGATACACCACAAATAGATGATAGGCTACCTGTCGGAGCTATAACTAATCTTGTATTATTGCGAATACCATCTGGGTATTTATCCTTAAACTTATTAAATTCAAAATTAGGGTAAACGCCCCTCTTTTTACCAAGCTCAATAGAATAGTCTGTAGCAACCTTTTGAATATGCTGAATAAGGTTTCTTACAAAAGTTAAACCATCTTTACTATCATAAGGTAAACCCATGAAAGAAAGCGTATCAGCTAATCCCATAACGCCCAATCCTATTTCTCGATTATTTTTAGATATTTCCTCAATAATAGGTAGCTCTTGTATATATGCGTTAGCATCTATGATATTATCTAAAAATAAAACAGCATTCTTAATTGTTTTATCAAGTAGTTTATAATCAATAGAATACTTACCTTTCCATATACGGTCTATTTCATCAGGCTGTGGTAAATCGGCAATATCTGTAAATTGCAGCATTGCAACTAAATTAATTGAACCTAGATTACATGACCCATAATCAGGTAGTGGCGTTTCCCCACAAGGATTTGTACTTCTAATAGGCAGCTTTTCAGATAAAGGATAATTTCTATTAATTACATCAATATAAAGTACACCTGGATCACCAGTTAACCAAGCATTTTCAATTAGCGTATCCCAAATAACTTTTGGATTAACCTTAATGTTTTTTACAGACGGATGTCTTAATGTAAAATTAGTACCTGATTCAAGCGCATCCATAAAGTCATCTGTTATAGCAACAGATATATTGAAGTTTTGTAATGAAGTACCGTCTTTTTTAGAGTTAATAAATGACAATATATCTGGATGATCTACTCTTAATACACCCATATTCGCACCACGGCGAACCCCTGACTGTTTTACACAGTCGGTTTGAGCATCGAACACACCCATAAAAGAAACAGGTCCTGAAGCTTGTCGGCCTGTTGTCTTAACATTACTATTTGATGGTCTTAACTTTGAAAAATCAAACCCAGTACCACCACCTGTTTTATGTATAATAGCTGCATGCTTTACAGCATCAAATATTTCAACAATTGAGTCCTCAACAGGTAATACAAAACAAGCTGCTAACTGACCATTTTCTTTACCACTATTCATTAAAGTTGGGCTATTTGGTAAAAAACATTTAGTAACCATCATTTGATAGAATGTCTTCTCGACATCTTCTATATTATCACCATAGGCTTCACCAGCTTTAGCTATAGCACTAGCAATACGATGAAAAAAACTTTCAATATCCTCAGTAATTTCATTTTCTTTATTTCTTAAAAAATATCGGTCTTCAAGTATCAGCAGTGAGTTGTTAGAAAAAGTCTTCATATTACACCTCTATTTCTTTCAACAAATCATTTATTTTATCTAATTTAGATGACTTAGTAACATTATCCTTATAAATACGATATGAGTTATCACTTACATCTTTCAAAACCTTCTCATGTGTTACATGAAGTAGCTTAAAAGATAGTTTAGATGTGAGTTCTTTTAAAAGCGCACCTAAACTTTCTAAGTGGTCGTCTGAAACAAAACTAAATTGTTCATCAAGGAAAATAATAGGTCTCATTTTCGATGGATGTTTTAATACATAAATTACTCTTATCAGAAAAGCTACCACCTGTGCAACACCTCCACCGTGTGCTTCCATAATTGGTGATTCAACACCATCATGAAATAAAGTTAAGGATACTCCTGAAGTATCCTTAACTGTTACTGCAAATTTAAGGTCCTCATGGAAAACAACTTCTAATCCATAAGATACAAACTCTTGTAGATACTCAATAGTCTTTTGCTTTGTCTGTTCTTCTAAATTTTTTAAAACCTCTAATACTAATACTTCGGTTTTTAAAAAAGTATCTATATCCGTACAAGCTTTTGTATATTGTACTATTTCCTTATTTAAGTTCTCATATCTTACAGTCGCACTAATAAGATCCTTTTGTAACTCAAATAAATTATTTCTTAAATCAGACGCTTTCATAGAAAGTTAAAAACGCACTCTTTCCACACGAAGCACCATCTTTCATACCTTCGATTTTATATACTTCAGGTGTACCGTTTTCTTTAAAGAAGAGTGTAAGTCTAATAACATCACCTTCCATTGATTTAACGGCGCTAATTAAATCGGAATGATTAAAATGACATGTATATGGTTCGTATTCCCAATTAATGCCATTATCTTTCTGATTCAGCGGCAATCCCTTATTTGAAGTTGTTATCATATCAAATCCACCCTTATAGAACTTCAGCATTGATTTATTAACAATATCTTCAGCTGCTATCTTAGTTCTATTTAATAACTTTTCAAGGTGGTCCTTACTTACATCAAATGTTTTACCAACTGTAAGTCCAAGCAGCATCTTAACAACATCTTCTGGGAAGCTCTTGTCTACAGTCAAAGGATATCCAAAATATTCATATTCAGATACCTTAAGGAAAATATTACCGGCTTCTTTCTTAACTTCAATTGACTCTGCGTTTATACCTTTAAAGAAATTCAAACAGTTAGCTATTACATCCTTCGGTACTAGTAAAGGTGTAGTAAACACGTCTTTTGTTTTAGCTAGTAAAAACTTTCTACCATGACCACTTCTAAAATAACCATCCTTAAATTCAGCGAAATTATACCTATTTAAATTATCATCTAAGTATAACATCGATATCTTAAGAGGGTCGATGAAGTCTTGCATCCAAATATGATATAAACTTTCAGCACCCACAAAATTCTTATGGAAATTTGGAAATGAGTCTAAAGATAACGACTGTAAATAAATATTAGTCTTAGCTTTACCATCGAGCTCAACACAAACTAAACTACCTGCTGGCTCATAACTAATATTAACGGCTTCATCTTCAGATAAGTCTATAAAATCTTTTAGCTTCTTAGCATTAACGCTGAATCTAAAAGGTGCCTTCATAGACATAATTGTTAAGGGCACTACTGCATAGCAATTTTTACCATATGCGCTTATAAAATTCTTATCACCTATATCAAATACAAAGTGAGAATGAATACCATGTTCATTTTCACCTTTAGGTGGAATATTAAAAATCTTATTGATAGCATTTTTAAGTTCTTCAGTTCTAATTGTTACTAACATTTACTCTCCTTTTTCAACGATTGCATTAAAATTACTTATATTTTCCTTAGCTTCTTTTAAACTTTTATTAAAGTTTTCCACTTCATTATTTATTTTTAATTCTAAATCTTTCTTATATGCTAATATCTCATCCATAGAATTAAAAGCGATACCTTCTTTTTTAAGATCTTCTAAAATCTTTTGAACTTTTTTTGATTCTTCTTCATACTTAATAGTAAAACGCGTGAGCGTATCTTTTAGTGAATCATACTCTTTTTTTAATCCTGCATATTTTTCTTGGTTATTCATAATTCTTCTTTATTAAGCGGACATTCTAATTTAAAATCGCAAAAATTACAGTACCTATTTACCTTTGCGTCAAACTTTCTTTTTTCTATATCATTATATACATTGATTATGTTTTTTTGTAAGTTGCTTATATCATCTAAAGTGTAATCAACCCATATAATTCTTTGTGTAAAATTAAGGTTTGTAAAGTGGTCCTGAACATTTGATAATGTCGCATTATATAACATAAAACATGTACGAGGAAGTACATTAAAATGCTTATAACAAAACATTGCATAAAATAATAGCTGGTCTGTCTCAATAGTTTTATTTTCATCAAAGAAAGAGTACTGAGTTCCTTTAGCGTCAGCTACTATTATTTCTTTATTGTCTTCTGTTTTCTTAATAAAGTCCATTACACCTGTAACAGCAATATGATCATTTAAAAGTATACTCTTTTTAATTTCAGATGATGTTTTCTTTAATAAATCAAGGCCCTTTAAAATGAAATAGAAATTATATGCTGAAAGTAATGTCTTCTCATCATCAATATACTTTTGAACATTGACGGACTTATCGATACCTTTTGCTGCACATGTTTTAAATGCTCTTGGGATATTTTCTTTTATCCAAACTAATGGGTCTACTTCTTTACTGTCGATACCTTCGTTAATAAAGAATTCAAACAACTTCTGTATTGCTGTCCCAAAATAAGCTGGACCGCCCATAGGCTTAAACATTTTATCTAAATATCTGCGCTTATAAACATAAGGACATTTATTATATTGTGAATATGCTGAATAAGAAAGTGCCATGTGTTCCCCTTTATAGTATAGGTAAATTTAATTTAACAGCCCATAGATTTGATTGAATTAATTCATAATCACCATTCATTGCAAACATTAATTCACCATATCTATATTCTATTATTTCATCATAGTTTAATACAACCCAATATGGGTTTTCATCACTACTAACCCATATAGCATACAAGCTACCTTTTTCAGGATCGTCTACAGCTAAATTAATAATGTTATGAGTCTTCCCATAAATGTTATTAGTCTTTCCATAATCAAAATATTTTTTTGAATCAGCCCAATTATCATTATATGCTGTATCTTTACAACAACTATCTTCATCTTCCTGTTGTATTTTATCTAAAAATCCACAGCATCTTTGTCTATCTGGTTTTACTTTACATAACCCCCACATAAAAAATATTGGTGGGTTAATACAGCATTTATTCTTTTTAAAATAATAGCATTCTTTACAATATTTCATTGTGCCTTCTTTAAATAATAGTAAACTCGTGTCTTTATATTTTCATCGATATTAGATCTGTTTAAAATTTCATCAATAGAATCACTTGAAGATGAAGACGCCTTAACTAAATCAGATACAAAATCAGCAATCATACCATCTCTTTGTTTAAGTTCTTCAATCCTTTTCAAATCAAATATTTCTGATGAAGGTTTAACTTCTAATTTATCAATTGAAAACCCTTTGTCTTTTATATAGACAATATTGATATCCCTATCTAAATTTTCTTTAGCTGAAGATACTCGAGCTAAAGAACCAGGACCAACTAAAAAGCTGTTATTATATTTATATATCAATGGGTTTTCTTTGAAGAAATGAATATGACCCATTATCATTAAATTCAATTTAGGAAACCTATCTATAATTTTATTAAACGACAATGCATTCTCATAATAGAAAGTTTCGCTATCAGGCATTATATTACAATGAACACATACTATATTAAATTTACTATCTGAATAAGGTAAATCAAACATATCATAGTTTAAATACTTATCACCTATGAAGTCTAAACCAAAAATTATATTAGAATTATTTTCAAGGTACTTTTTATTAATTCGATGAACTAAACCAGATTTAAGCAAAACACCTAAAGGCTGTTTTTCTATTGTATCAAGTCTATCGTATTTAATATCGTGGTTACCTATAAGTGTATAAAATGGTATATGTGAGTATTGCCTAAGCAGTGCGATAATATCAACAACTAAACCATGACTTATCTTAGCGCCTTCTTTAACATCAAAAAGGTCACCACCACAGATAATACCTTGGTCACCCTCACTCTTATCAACTGTTTGAAAAACCTTTTCAAGCTTACCTAAAACAGTATGAGCATAATCATCTATTCTAGACTCAGGTGGTTTATCCTTCAAATGTAGGTCTGTTACAAACGCTATCATAATTTAATATAACCCACCTGTATCTTTTATGTGGGGGTTAATCATCTTACCAACAAATAATGACTCTTTAATACGTACTACAGGTGAAGGTGTTGGTTCAACTGGGGGTATTTCAGGTTTTACTGATATTGTACTAGGTCTATGCTGCTCTATTTTTATAAAAGATTCATCACAATCAATTTTTATAGAAGTTATAAAACCTATCTGTGTTCCTGTAGCATCAAACAATTTTATTTTGTCAGGACTTGGAACAAGTATAGTTAAAGGGTATTTTAAATCACCCGTAATATCAGCTATATTTAAATCTTTACTCATATTTAATTATCCTTTTAGTAATTTCCATCCTTTTTTCCTTAAACTAGGTGAACAAACAATTGTAATAGGAACTGTATTATCTAATTTATCACATATTTCTATAAGATATATACAGCCTTCTATTTTTTCAGATTCATCATTTGGTTTTCTATTATAAAAATACCCATAGTAGTATTTCCAATCTTCAGGTATTTGTTTCATATCAGGCGGCTTTTCATTTCTAAAAATAACCTCAGCAGAATGCTTATCAATATGACCAGCTAACATTAAATAATCAGTTGGTCCTTCAAAATATACTGAAATATATTCTGCAACATTATAATATCTGTTACCACTTTTGTATTTCATTTTATACTAAACTCATAGTTACAATGTACATAAACATCAAAAGTAAATTCATAATAAATGCTTTTTAGTTTAACTTTAATCATCTTTTTACTTATACAAAAACTAGGGTCCTTATCACTTTCCCTACTTAAATAATAATCTAGCGCCATTTCAATATTTGTAGTGTCTTCATCGTTTATGATACCTGTAAACCATAAACCTTCTTTAAAATTAACACCATCTATTTCAACGGCAAAATGTGTCTCATCTGTATTTTTCATAATTTATTTCCACAAAGAGGACATACACCTATTTCTTTTTCAAATAAATGCACTTCATCTTCTTTTAATTTAATCAAATTTTTTGTACTATCCATACTCTGTTTTAAATTACTAAGTTCATTATAACTATCAATTAAATGAGACATAATGCTATCTTTGTATAAAATAATTGATACATTATTAATACATGCATTCATGCTTTCAAAAAGCACATTTTCACTTTCTATTAAATTCTTACCACTAAAGAACTTAACAATATCTTTTATATTATTGGCTTTATCATTTAGATTTTGAAGATGTGTTATATCAACTTTACTTAAACTGTCTATTAATAATTTTAGTCGATACGTGAGTATAATACTATTTGCGTATCTAATCTTATCATCTAATTGATATAGTGCGCTTATATTAGGAAGTGCAACACCAGCGATAAAGCTCTTTATTAAATTAGCCTTATTAAACCTGTTTTGAAATTCATCTATTAAACTTATTGTATATTCTTTTTTATCTATTTCATTAATAACAATACTTAAATTTTCAAATGTTGATTTACCACTAATATAAACTACTTTACTTTTTTCTAATAATGCTGTTGATTTTTTTAGTTTATCTAAATTATCTGTTAAGTCTGATTTCGAGCTCTTTATTTGTGAACCACATAACTTATTAGCCTTAGTAATATCATATGAAGTTGAAAGGCTACCAATAAAACCACCAACAACAGGATCGCTAAATTCCTCACGATCAACTAAAAATGCATACTTATGCTGCTTCTGTAGTTGTGGTGTAATTACATGTTCACCAAATCTAATTAGCTTAAATCCTAAGTCAGATACTTCACTTGGTATATCAGTATTTACTTTATCGTATTGTTTACCATTAATAATGTAGCTATTAACTTTAGGTCCTTTTTCCCATATAATAGTATTACCATCAAACTTAAAAGTAACCTTAGACGAAGCTTTACCTTTGCGAACAAAAAAAGTGCCCCTAACGCCATATAAAGCGTAACCAATAGCACGTATGATAGCACTCTTACCTAGCTCGGAAGAACCTACAATTGTGGTATAACCATCTACATCAAATTCAACGTCTTCTAGAGACTGAAAATTTTCAATTCTTATCTTCATCAAAAGAATCGCATCTCACTTCTTTACTAGTAATATATATAATCTTTTTAGATGTAGGACATTCCATAGTTCTATCCCAAGGATGCTCTATTAATTGACCATAAAATTTACAACCACTACACTTATTTAGCATTAACGTACCGTCTTCACCTCTTTTTATTCTATCATCTTTAGTTACTTCACTTACAAAAACATCTTTTAAATGAATATGTAAGTCGTGGCTAATAGGTACTATTTTTTCAAGTTCATTTTTAAACGATTGACCCTCATTTAATTCTATACTACTACCAGCATAACATGCCTTAACTTTATTATTGTAGTCATCAGTATACTCAATAGTAACTCTGATATTTTTATCACTCATATAGCTAGTGCTCCTTCTTCATTTATAAAGCTTCTCTGCCCTGCCTTTTCTAATTCTATTCTATCTTCATATGCAATAGCTTCTTCATCAACAGGAACCCAGCTTGTTTTTTCATTTAAAGTTTTACCACACGCATCACATTTTATATTAAGATGGTCGTAGTCTTCAAACTCGACATCATAACTTTCCCATTCAGGTCTAGCGAAATCGATTCTTTTAACGCCTACTATTTTAATAGCTGCGTTTGCGGGTGCTGTTAATCTAACTTCACCATCACTATATATATTTTCTAAATCATCGTTACCGCAATGTGGGCATTTTAATGTGTATTCCATATCTACACCTAATTTAAAAATCGGGAAGCCCTAATTTTTATCAGGGCATTCCCGAATAGTTTGTTTTACTGTAATTTTATACCCATTACAACTATCGCAATGTATTACATATGACCCATTATTTAAATCTGTTATAGATACTTTATTTAAACAAACAGGACATGTAATAACACCGCTACCTCTTTTAATTATATTTTCCATTACTTAATCGGGTATATAATATCATTCTCGTCACTAATACTATCATCTATTTTCGTAGGTAATGGTTTTACTACTGGTGTTTCATTACCATCATCTTCTTCATCAAGAGGCTTAGTAGTATTATCTATCTTAACAAGAGAATTAATCTCTTTTAATAAGCTCTCACGAATAATAGGATCATTAACAAGGTAATTTCTTACATTTTCTTTACCTTTAATCTTAATCTCTTCACCATTCAAACAAATGGTGTAGTTACCACCACCAGCAACCTTAATGATTTCTTTTTCAATACCTACATCAAGTAATGAGTATGTATCGTCGATACCAACATCATACCTAATTACAAATTCACCTTTTCTAAATGGTACTGACACCTTAGACTTAATGGAGCGGCACTGAACACGGATACCCATTTCTTGACCTTCTTCCATTATCTTTTCAATTTCTTTTAATTCAAGTCTAAGTGCTGCATAGAACTTAATAGCATTACCACCTGTAGGTGCATCAAATGTCTGCATGAATTGACCACGCTTGATAAATTTAGTACGCATCTGATTAGTAACAACAAATGCAGTCTTTGAATTTGATATTAAGTGCTGCATAATCTTTAAGAATGTGTCTAAGTATCTAGCATACTCGGCGATAGCACCCATCTTAAGTGAATTCTCATCAATATCAGTTATAATGTTCATAGCTGGTATTGAATCAATTATTACCATGTCAATTTTATTAGTCTGTAACGCATTATAAAGTAATTGATACCCTTCATCCATATGCTTAGGTCGAATAACAACGAATGTTTTACCAAAATACTTTTTAACATCCAAGCCTAATTTTTCAGCGCGTGATACGGAGAATGTCTTCTCAAAATCGAGAAATATAACCATTCCACCTTCATTAACACATTTAATAGCAGCTGCTGTACAAAGCGCTGTCTTACCAGCAGACTCCCAACCATAGACTTCAGTTATCTTACCTCTTGGAAAACCAGACTTACCGGTTAATCCAATAACAGAGTCTACCATGGAACTACCAGTCGGTACGCCATTAACTTCAATTTCTTTTGTAGTCTCAGCGTCTATAATTACTTGTCTTTCACCAGCTTGCTTTACAAGCTCATCTAATATTTTTTGAATAGGTGATTCTTTTATTACATCTTTTTTTGCCATATTAATTTCCTTTTGTTAGTGTTGGTTTTATATCAGGAATATACCCATAGTCTATTCCATACTCAAGAGTACCAAAATAATATACAAGAGCCATGAAAGCATTCATAGCAGCATTATGTGAATCAGAAGAAAATTCAGATTTTTCTAAAGCATCCTGATCATATTTAAAAATAGCACTATATGGTTCTACTTTTAAACTAGACCACGAATGACTTCCAATTCCAAATTTTATTTTAACATCATAAAACTCAATATTAACTGCGTCATTTTTATCTAAGCTTGTTATAATTATGCTACAAACAGTTGAATCAAAATAACTATATTTTGAGCCTAGTGGACCTTCTAAAGCTTCATTACAAGTAAAAGCATGGTTACTCATACTTAATTTCCTTTTGTTGGCGTTACTTTATCTTTAACATATTTGCTGCATGATGTTCTGTTTGTTTAAATAAAGTGTCTGTTAGTTTAATACATTCACTAGCATTAAGTGTTGATATATCTATTGCAGTATATTCAGGGATTTCTAAGCCTGCTTTAAAATCAGTTTTAATTTGACTTAACAATCTGAAAAACACTTCAGCTTCCATCATAACCATTGGTGATTTAAACATCTTGGTTTTCATAAATAATAACCAGTCTGTTTCTTTTTGTTGATTTGCACGAGCTTGTTTTACTGCGGACTGCCAACCAATAGACTCACCACTTTTGCACTCAACTGAAAATGGGAACTTCTTTCTAACTTCACCACGTATAATAACATCAACACCTTTCTGACCCATTGGTCTTGATTCAATAAGATGTTGATCATCATGTCCATATTCATAACCAGTTAGTTCAGATATTTTAGAAGCTACCCAATTCTGAAGGTTTCTTCCTTTTGCCTTTGCGGCAGCAACACTGATTCGAGCCATATAAAATCCCTTTTAATAAAACAGGTAGAGGTAAATAACCCCTACCTGTAATATACAACTAAATTAATTACCAGAGATCTTTTTCATTATATCTTCAACATTAACATCGGAAGTTGAGGCTTTAATGATTTCATTAACGTTAGAAGCTGCTTCTATTGGTTTACCTTTAATCATCGCACTCATTTCTTCTTTTGAAATGAGTCGTCCTAAACTATGTACTAAACCATTCTTAAATTTCTCAGCTTCCTGAATAACCTTCTGAGCAATATTAGCGTCAGCCTTCCATAAAGCACCAACGATTGGGAAGAAATCAAACTTCTGATACTTATCTTCAGTACAATCAGCTTTGATATCTAAGTTATTCCAATTATCTCCCATGTTCTTTCTAAAGCCCTTGAAAATATTAAACTTAGTGTCCCTGATTAAAAATCCCTTGATAGAGAATTTAAAGGGCTGAGTAACTTCACCGGCAGTATCGGTATTATACACTACAACAACAAGACCAAAGCGTCTTATAGCGTTACCATAGACTTTACAACAGTCTTCTTCTTTTATAACATTACCTTCGTTGTCTCGAGCACTTAAACAAAGGTAGTAACCCCCTCGAGGATTAGATGTTGTTTGAGGAATAAAATGAACATGTGCTGTAAGTATTTTAACAGGAACTATAGAGAACCTGTAACTTAAACCTTTTTTACCTTTAAATAGGTCAGCGCCTGTTCCACTAAGTTTAGAATCCCAGTCTGTTTCAAATACGCTTGATTTTATAAACTCTGAATAAGTAGTTTTAATGTTTCCATCTGGTGTTACTACTGTGCCTGGCTGAGACTGAGTCTGAGCCATTGGGTTGGGTGTTGGGGCATTAAATGTAAATTCTGACATTTTTCTTAACTCCTAAATTGTTATTGGTTTTGTTCTCTGGGGTACTCTATATCCTAAGTATATATATACCCCTATATATTTATCTTTTAAGGTTTTTAATTTTGTAATATTTAATCTTAAATTATATGTTAACTTATTCTTTATATAGTCGGAAGCGTTAACTTCGCTTGATTCTATTGAGTTTTTTAAGTTCATACTTTTTAAGTTCTAATTTTACTCTTTAATATTTATTCAATTTTCTTGCTTAACGGTTTATACACTTCTGTAAAAATTAAATGATACTTGGAATTGATAAAAAAATATTATTAACTTTTACAAAAAGTTTTAAAAAACCACGCTACGTAAAACCATACTGTATTAAAAATTTACTCATTTAAAATGTTAATTTATTAGTTTAATTTTTATTATTATTTAATTTTGTAATATTTAATCTTAAATTATATGTTAACTTATTCTTTATATAGTTTTTATTTTTTCTTATTTTCGTTTTATCCCGTTTTATGCGGAAAACTTGGTCAAACCGTTTCTTTTGGCTGTTTAGGATTTATTAATTCTAACATATCGTCAAAGGCGCGCTCGTCTCCTTTATAGTTAATTGGTGTAACATTCTCAAATTCATTTTTTTCTGAATAAATTCTCCAATAAGCTTTTAAGTCGTAAACAAAGTCCCTTAAATCTTTTATTTTACCTTCATATAAATTGATTAATGTTTCATAATTATTAAATAGATTACTCCATGTATTAATATAGAGTGCTTCGTTAGTTAATAGAAATGTTACTTTAGATTCTCTAGTCGCATTATTAAGTGATTCAAATTCAGGTCTGTTGTAAAGTTCATTGTAAAGTATCTTGTAATAATTTTTAAGTGATTTAACCGTATTCTTAACTGTAGTGTAATTGATATTTAAATTTGATTTTGAACCTTGTATTTTTCTTTTTTGGTCATGTGCTACTTCTAAATATTTATAAAATAATACATATGTTGTTAATGGCTCTTTCTCAAAAATAGGAATGCTAAATTTTAAAATAAATTCTAATGATTCATTATAAAACTTCTCGAGTGATTCTAATTTTGGATTGAGTGACGTTTCTAATGCTATAAATTTTTCATTCTTTTCCATAGTTGCTATATACAAATAACCAGAAAATACTTATGGTTTAATTTTTATTTCGTATTTAGGTGAGAAGTTAATATTTGTATTTTCTATTGATTTGAATTGCTGAAGCTTAAATTGTCTTATACCATTCTTTTCTTTACAAAAAGCGTATAGGTCCCCTTTTTCACTAAATGAATAAGGTTCTATATGTCTTGTAGAAATCATACCTTTTTTATCTTCATAAGATACTTTTAAAATTGTATGACCAGTCGCTGCTTTTTTAATCTTTTCATGACAAGCTTTTACGAATTCATACCACTCTTTTTGAATTTCTGACCGATTGTCCATATTATCCTTTGAAATTATTATTTAACATATCTACCCATGCTAATGATATATCCGATTCAATTCTATCCTTAAGTGTTGATTTAATTCTTTTCATTAATGCGTTACCTCTAGCACCACTTAAGAAACGCATACATCTTTCTTTATCGCCTGGGCTTAGTTCTACATCATTTTCAAATTCATCTAAAAGCGCTTGTATATTTATTTCAATACATATTTCCATTTTAAGACTCCTTTATTGTTATTATAATATATTTTAGAAACTATTTAATAGAACATTTCTTTCATTTTCAATGTAGTTTCATTTAGTCTCTTGATAGAAAGTATGTTTTTCTTAGCCTTTTCATCTATATAGTCAGGCACCTTACCCTCTAATAGTAACTGCTTGTTTAATATCAATGCCAGACAAGCCTCAATGCTCCAGGTGCCTATAAATAGGTCTGAAATGCATATCGACCTTAGTTTGTTTTCTAAACTGTCCTTGGCGATATAAACGCCTTTAAAATCATATATATTTATCTCATATTTCTTTAAATTTGTCGTGAAATTATATGTTAATTCAGCTTTTTTAACTATATCGTTTAATTTGGATATATCTTCTTTATTGTTTATATATCTATTAAGCCAAATTTTGAGTTCTTGACCCCATTTTGGGTAGTATTGAATATATTCAGGCGTTAAAAATGCAACGGGAACATTCGCACTGATTTTATTGTCAAAATTAATAACGTCGTCAGTCCATTTTTTGAAATCTTTTATGTCTTCAATCTTATCCCATAGTCCTATTTCAAAATATTTGGTATATTTCTCAAATTTTGGAGGTAAATATAATATTTTTAACGAATTTTTATACTTATCTGATATGAAAGATAGTTGTGGTATCAGATAGCAAAATTCGGTATCCTGTAATGATTCAGGAATAACTGTAGATATTGTGTGTAAATTAAAATTGACTGGATTTGGTATTTCCTTAAGATGCATTTTTATTCGCAATCTTACATGTTCTCATTTTCCAGTTCTGAACCTGTGTATTAGGATCTGGTTTATGAATAACATATTTACCTTTAGCTGTTAATAAAATAGATGTTTTAAAATTATGGGCAAGTGCGTTTTTATTTACTTTTAAATCTGACCCATATAGAACTTTTGGGTGACCACCACATTTTGTCCATAATTCACGGCGACTCATCCTGCATGTTCCAGGTATTAAGTCAGCTTTACCTTGTTCATATATTCGATATTTATCACCATACGCATTTTTATAATGGGTGTAATCAGTAAAGGAGTAGCGAGTAGCAAATGTCTTTTTACCCCAGCTCATATCCAAACCTAATAAACCAACATCACTTGGTAATGTATCGTATAATTCAACCATTACTTTATCAAATTCATATGGTGCTATCGCATCATCGTCTAATTCTAGTATATAATTACTTTTAGATTGTTCGATTAGGTGATTATACGCGGAGACGCCTATATTTTTATCACTTATGAAAATTTTAGATATTTTAGGATGTCTTAAACTTATAATAAAGTTTTTAACGTCAACTAATTGAGAATTGCACCATATTAAAAATTCAACATTATCTAGTGCTGAATTGTTTAAATTATGAATTATGCAGTTTTTGCATAAATCTAACTTGTTATACACTAACATTATAATGGATAGCTTCATGTATGAATACCTCTTATATAGAGTTATTATACAAATAAAAAAAATACCGGGTGTAATTTATGGGGGTTACACCCGGTAAAACAAGGAGATATGGTTGTCACGTTTTTGGGTCCCTCGTGACCTTAGGGAGTTTTATTGAAAAATTTCAAGTTTTTAGTTATCGCCTTTACAGTTCGATCACTTATAATAATTGCACCTGACTTTAATATAATTTTAGAACCATTCTCAATATTATTGCCATGCTCGTCAGTTATCATATTTTTTATAACTGCAGCAACTTCATTTAAATCCAAAACTTGTGAATCACCTAAGCTGTAAAATCTTTTCATTAATTGCACGACTCACACTCTAAAGGATGTTCACAAATTATATCAAATTGGTCAAAGCCTTCATCTATACCTTTAAAATAGGCGCATTTTTGACATTTAGCAAATTTTATAATACCTTTGGTTGAGGGACATATGGGCTCATGAGCCTTTTTGCGTCCATAAGCTTTTGCTCTTTCATCTGTTTCTATATTAAATTTCTTCATACTGTGTACTCGAATATTTTAGAATCAATTGATTTTGCTCTTATATAAAATTCAAAAGTATACCCACTTTTCATATACTTCATACTTAACCACATTTCTGTGGGTGAAATATACTTAAAAAAAGCAGGACTAACTTCTTCAAAGTCACCATATATTAATGGGAAAGAACCTTTAGGTTTTACTAGTTTCTTATTGCGGTCTCTTATGAATATTAAAGATGGGTCAAGGTCAAGTGGATCAAATCGTTTACCTGTTATTTTTAACCAGTATCCATCTCGAGTAAACGATGTGATTTCAGGACCATCTGGATTAATATATACGCTTTCTACAGGAGTTGTTTCTTCAGTTGTTACATGCTTAGTAGTATGCACATATTTTCTATCATCTAGATTCAGCCTATTTGAAATTTTTTTATATTTTTGAAACTGTTCGTCGCTCATATTTCCGTCTCATATATATTGTTATCTTTTTTTACCATTTTCCCATTAAGTGAATCACGCTCTTTACATTTTTCAATTGAGCAATATTTACAATTAGCATAATTTGGGATAGCATCTTTACCATTGTATATTTCATTCACTTCTGAAATTGTACTTTTTAGCAAATTAAAATGAGTCATATCTGGTTTCAAAAAATAAGAATCAGCGTGTGAAACTAGGTGACCTCCAACTATCTTAATTTTATTATACAATATCGCAAAAATATTAGCAATAAGTTCTATTTTATGAACTGGGTGTATGTTTTCAGGTTTAATAAATGGTTTATATAGAAGTACAGCCATTCCACTCTTATTTGTATCATATTCAATTGAATCAGGTGTTGAAAAATATTTTAAGTCGTTATTAAAATAAACTACATTATCCATTGAATTTACATAAGGCATTCTACCACCATTTCTATTATATGTATCTATTCTTTCCTGTAATAGTGTTATTGAGTGTGTAGGTATTTCGTTAATATCAATTGGTGGTGATATAGTTAACGGGTTTCTTATGTAATTTACATCTAATCCTTTTTCAATTCGTTCTAAAGCTTCAGGTGTTAATTTTATTTTTGAATAAGTCTTTAGGAAAAAGAAGTAAGGACACCATGTGTAGTCCATTAAATTTTTAGTGTTTATAAATTTCATTAAAATTCAATATAAGGTGTAATCGCTAATCTAAATTCACGACTGCCATCTATCTTTATATCTGAATTGATTAACTCATTATTAAAGTATATGTTTAAAGGTATGTTACCATTATGTACTTTAAGTGTATTGTAAAATTTCACTAATAATGATTTATTAATATCAGGTCTAAGCGTTACTTTGTAAGGCTCAATTTTAAATTTAGGTTTATCATCTTCTTTCTTAGATTCTAAATTTTCAGGTAAAAAATGTTCTTCGTATGTTTTACCTGGTTTGAATGTAACAAGTTCACCCCAGCTTGGGCCTATTTCAACTTTTACCTCGAGTGGAACCCATCCTTTTATCTTAATTGACATTATGTCTATTAATCGAGGTATTATTTCCTGTATTTTAGTCTTTCTAATTTCAAAGTCAAGTTCATCGTGAACCTGTGTTATCATTTTAATATCATTATGCATGTTTTCACGGTCAAACATATGCTTAACACTAATCATGCATATCTTAACTAAATCTGCACCAGTACCCTGCACAGGATGGTTTAAGGCATACCTTTCACCTTCGGCACGTCTCTTATAGTCAACCTTATCCGTTGCTTCAGGAACAGGTCGTGGCCTACCAAAATGTGTATATGATATACCTTCCTTATGAGCGTATTCCTTTTGTTGTTCCATCCATCTTGAGAAGTTAGGAACGCCTTTTAGGAAATCTTGATATATTTTTTTAGCTTCGTCTTTTGATACGCCTGTATTAGTCGCAATAGTATAATCAGATCCACCATAAAGTATAGCGAATACGACACCTTTTGCTATCTTTCTTAAGTGCGGTGGTACTTCTTCAGTATCAGGTATTTGAAAAGTTACTCGTGCTGTTTCAGTATGAAAGTCTCTTTTTTCAATAAAACCTTTTTTCCATAGTCTTTCATTTGAAAGGTTCGCTGCAATGCGTAACTCTTGTGCTGAAAAGTCAATCGAGCAAAAACAAAATTCATCATCTACAACGAAAGCTGATCGAATATTGGTTTCACCTTCTTTTTCTTTTTTAGGTATTGATTGAATATTAGCACCACCTTCAGCGCCAGACGCGCCTGCTAATCTACCAGATGGTGTCCTAAAATTAACTAAATCGAATTGTACCCTATTACCTGGAGACTTTATTGCGATTTCATATATATTATCAATATATGTTGAAATCATTTTTTCAAGGTGTCGGTACTCGATTATTTTAACTAATATTGGGTGCTGTGTTTCTCGAGCTAAATTTTCAAATGCTTTTGCATTAGTTGTAATTTGACCTGTTTTTGTTACGTACTTTCTTTTAAAGTCCTCATTTTTAAATAGGTTAGCGCCTATTTTCATTTCATTAAATAGTATATCTGATAGCTGCTTAGGACTTTCTAGGTTAATAGTTCGACCTATTTCTTTATATATATCAGCTTTTGTTTTTTCTAATTTTATTGTAGTCTCATTTTTAATTTTTAAGAGTATTTCAGGGTTGATTTTAATCTTATTCTTTTTCATGTATCTTAATACTTCAACCATCTGATTCTCAATACTCCATATAAATGAGTGCTTTTCTGTAAGTGATAAAAATTTATTATAAAGTCTTAATGTAATATCCGCGTCCTGTGCTGCATATTCATAACCTTCACTAGGATCCAATTCTCTAAAATTATTTTCTCTAATATTTGCAAATAGCTCTTTTAATTCTAATACATTTATTTTTAGATACTTAGATGCACATGCTTTTAACGATATTTTAGTATCGTTGGAATTATTGAGGTGAACTAGCGCCATTGTTTCCTTATATGCAGGAAAGTATACGTCGTATTTTTCTAGTATATCTAAGTCGTATGCTGCGTTAAAGAAAACACATGGTTTACTTTGAAGTTCTTTTAAGAAGTCGATCACTTTACTAAGGTTTATATTACTACCATATGCATGACCAACTGGAAAATAAAACGATTCGTTTTCTTTTACAGATATTGAACAACCTACAAGTAGGGCTTCTCTTATAATCAGTCCTGTAGTTTCAGTATCAAGGCTTATGAGATTATGACTTTTAATATATGATTTAACTTCTTCAAAATTAGCATTTGCAACTAGTCTATAATCTCTATCAGGAAAGAATTTACTTAAGATCATACTTTATTTTTTACCTCTGTTAAGAGACCACGTATAGTTGACATAATTTCATCTTTAAGTGCAATCTTAACATCTTCAATTTATTCTTTATAGCAAGGGCGTTCTATTGATACAGCCATTTTTATAAAACTAAAATTATCGTTACCTAGTGGTAGTGTGAATCCAACTTGCATACCTACTTTAGCGGGTTCTGTCTCAAATGGAGCTATTTCAATTAGTTTTTCTTCATTTGTGTTTGATAAAGAAGACTGTACTGTTATTTTTCCATACTGCTTTTTTTCCATATATCCTCTATAAATTAATGTTATAGGTGAATATACAAAAATTTTAAATTAGCAGCAGAAGAAAAATTTTAGTCCTTAGCGACTTCTTCTAGATGCATTACAATTTGTTTCTGTACACTTTTAAATGTAGTTATTAGATTTTGAGAAACAATAGCACTTTCTACGGTGTAATCTGATTCTTTATCTTTTTTATCATTACCATTACCGTTTCCGTTACCATTATTCCCATTATCTTTTTTCTTATTCCAGAACATTAGTTACCTCTTTTGGAAAGTGATTCTATTAATATTTTTAGTGCTTCTATAGTTGCCTGATTCTCTTTCCATATTTCGATATTTTGTTTAAGTAATTCGGTATGACATTTTGTATTTTCATCCGACCTTTTTAAAATCTCATCATTTTTACGAATATAAAGTGTAACAAAAAAAATTAAAGCGGAAGATAATGCGCCTATTGCAACGTATAACATTAAAAGCATCGGGTTATCTTTTGATACTTCTATCAATTCACCAGCCTGAGCTACTAGTATATTAATGTAGTAGTAGAGCATTTTACATATCCTTTACATGGGTCTTATACTACTAAAGGGTAGAAATTATTTATTAGCGGAGTATGTTTTATTGATAGAGTCTCTATAGCTTTCAGCAACTTCTGTTACACTTCCAGCATAATAGCACTGTAACGCGTTATCTAAGCTACTATTTCTTTTATTTAAATAGCTTAAGTATGCGATACCTATATGGATATTATAAGCTGGGTCCCATAATAATTCTTCACTATATGGTAAAGTGATCATATCAGCCATATACTTTGCTGTTGATGGTAATATTTGGGTTAATCCAACTGCACCTCGATTAGATAATGCTCTTTTATTAAATGTGCTTTCTGTTTTAATTAGACTTGTCACTTTAATTGGATCGATACCATAATATATTGATTCATCATATATAAGTTTGGCTATCTCAAACCTTTCTATAATATTTAAGTCAGCATATTTTTTAATGATATTTGCAATTTTATTTATATTTTTTTGATAATTCGCATGTTCTTTATCGATGCGGTCTTGCTCATTTCTAATATTTGTTAAACCTGTTGGAATTTGAAATACATAACTAGATGCGGCTGCCATAGAAAAGTAGAATATTAACACTATTAATAAAGATATTAATATATGAAACGAATGCTTAACGATACTAAATAAGCTATAGTTTTTCATAAGTCT
Organism: Minisyncoccota bacterium; assembly: GCA_041660345.1. GTDB lineage: Bacteria > Patescibacteriota > Minisyncoccia > Phycocordibacterales > UBA9973 > UBA9973. Next base: position 27,497 of record JBAZWP010000002.1, on the reverse strand, counting down.
ATCCTTTCTTATTATTTATTATACAAAAATTTTAATGGAAAAGCTATTTAGAAAGTATATTGTTGGGTAAAACTTCTGCTATAGTTGAAAAACATGTGGGGCAGGTATAATATTTCATAATATCTACTCCCTTGTATACTTGAACGCCATTATAAATCCATTCGCTTGGATTAGGGCATTCCGAATGTTTCCAAATTTGACAATGCTTGCTCATTAAATCTTTTAACGAGCTGTTTTTAGAAGTGATTGGTTTTAATTGATTTATAGTTTTTTGTGGTAAAAAGTATTCTTCTTCATATTTTATACCATCATATTTACCTAAAAAAGGAAATATTAATGTCTTATCCATCCATAAGTCATAAAAATCTTTAAATGCTTGAACATCACCATCAATTAAAGCTTCAAAAAATTCTTGATCATTATACTCACGCTTGGCTATATTTGCCATGAAATTCCTAGACTCTAATGAATTATTATTTAAATCTAGAATGTTAAGAAAGCTAGTTAATATAAACGCATAAGTATATTTACCAAATTCATTAGGGAAAGTTTTATTAAATGATTCTGTTCCAAAATACGCTGCTTTAAATGGTGGTAAACCATTTTCAAAAATCATATCTGAAGTGTGATATATTATCTCTCCACTTGTTGCACTTGTTGCACTTTTTGCAATATGTGGGTATCTTATAAATGAATCCTTATAATAATTATAAAGGGGTGCAATACGCTTTTTGATTCTTTGTAAATTTTGTGGTGTTAAATTAGCTATAAAATCTTTATCGAAGAACCATTTAAAAGTGTTTGTTATAAAACCTGATATGTCAGTAAAGAAAATAGTATATATTTTTTCAACCTGTTCTCTTTTAAAAAATGAATCCATATCGTTTAATGCTTCTTGAGTATAAGCATTTAATTCTTTTGGATTATTATAATATGGTTTATCACCACCTTCATTATATTGTTGAACAGGTGATATTGTCTGTTTTTTTATTCTTAATCCATCTAAATAATGAATGAACTCATGTGTAAAACGAACTCTTTGTAAGCGTGTATTTAAAGATTTAGGATTAAATGGTGCAATTAGTGAATTAATACCTAATATAGTAGAGCCTGTATTTCGACCTGTACCTAAATAAGAATTACCGGAATGTATAAATTTAATCCATAAATCAGGATATCCTATAAAATATCCAGATATCATTAAGTCACCATTATTTGTCCAGTAGAATCTTTCTGAATCAGTTAATTTACTGTCAAAGCTTAGTTCATTTTCTATAATAGATACAAGTTTATTATAAGCTTTTGTTGCTTGTTGTCTAAACTCCATATCTTTCTGGTAATCTGAATATCTAATCATATAATATGGAATTTTATACAAGAAATATTAAGTTTTCCAGCTTGTAGGAATAGCTGCATAATTAGTTAATGATGTGCCACTATTACCAACACCAGCATAGCAATTTGTAGAAGTGGGAGTATTAGTAAATGTAGGATTAGCTGCACCTTGATCAGCTAGTTTAGCAGGTACACCAACTACACCGACTATTTCACCTAATGAGAATGTACCAAAGTGCTTCTTAATATAGTATGTTAATGCTGTAATTTTAGATACTACTTCTGCTGTTGCACCAGATGTTAAGCCTGTAATTGTATCACCAGCTGCCCAATCAGTAGCAGGAGCAACGTCTAATGTAATTATTTCACCATAGTTGTAGTTCCAAAGTTCAGGTGCTGTGCCTTGAGTTCCAGTAAAAGCAGTTCTAAAGAAACAATTTGTAAAATCAGATGTTTTATTAAAGAACCTTGTATCTTCTTCACCAGTTAGACAGAATATTTGTGTATTTAATTGTAACTTATTGCACCCCGAAAATGTTTGATTAAATGTAGTTGTCGATGCTGATGTATTATACTTAAAGAATCCAATAGGAATAGTTTCTAATAATCCGCATGAATAAAATGTTCTATAAAATCCAGAAGATGATACATTAATATTATATCTAAATAAATCTGTTGGTACTGAAGCTAATGAAGAACAGCCACTAAATGTTTCCCTGAATCCATTTGACGTTACTGCTGTATTATATCTAAATAGGTCTGTTGGAATAGATGTTAATGATGTACAATTTTGGAATGTGCCTAAAAATCCAGTTGTTGATACTGCTGTATTATAACGGAATAAATCTGTTGGGATAGATGTAAGTGTTGTGCAACCATAAAATGTTGATTGGAATCCAGTTGTTGTTACTGCTGTATTGTATCTAAATAAATCTGTAGGAATAGATGTTAATGATGTACAGCCACCGAAAGTTTCTCTAAATCCAGCTGTAGAAACCAGTGTATTATATCTAAACAAATCAGTTGGGATAGATGTTAATGATGTACAACTATTAAAAGTTCCATAGAATCCACTGGTAGATACTAATGTATTATATCTGAATAAGTCTGTTGGTATTGATGTGATATCTGTGCCTAAAAATGTATTATAGAATCCATTTGTAGTTAAATTAACATTATATCGGAATAAGTCTGCTGGTATAGAAGTTATACCACTACAACCCCAAAATGTCTCTCTAAAGCCTAAAGTTGATACTGCTGTATTGTATTTAAATAAATCTGTTGGGATTGATGCAATATTTCCACAACCATAGAATGTTCTATAGAATGCACTGGTACTAACTAATGTATTATTATCAAATAAATGTGCTGGAATGCTTGTAATAGAACTGCAACTTAAAAATGTATCTGCAAAACCACTGGTACTAGCTAAAGTATTTTTATCAAATAATCCAGCAGGTATTCCTTCTATATTAGAACAGTCTCTAAATGTTCCATTAAATGCACTTGTAGTTACTGTTGTATTCTTATAGAACAATTTAGAAGGTATCCAAGTTAATCCTGTGCAATCTCTGAATGTATTTGTAAATCCATCTAAAGCTATACCTGATGATATTTGTGCTGATTCAGTTCCTAAACTAGTTAAATTAGTACAACCATAGAATCCACCAGCTAAATACTTGAATCCAAAGAACACACTAGGATCACCCCAATTTAATATCTTCGTTATCTTTAGCTTATCACCACCATTATTGAAACTCCAACCTTCACATGTACCCTTGATTTCGATATTATAAGTGCCTGCATTAGTGTAAGTATGTATTCTTCTAGCATCATTGAAAGCAGTTACTGTCGAAGGTGTAGAACCATCACCCCAGTCTACTGTGCAATTGTATTGACAATCTACAGATGTATTGTAATGTTCTACAAGGGGTAATGTAACTGTATCTCCAGCAGCTACTACCCATTCAGTTTTAAATCCAGATGGTGCAGGAACCCCAATGTATTCGTTCATAGCTGATTTGGCTTTTAAATAGCAATCAGCTACTTGGATTGGTGTTAATGGTTGTTGCCAAATACGTGCTTTATAGATATTACCATACAATGAATATAATCCACCTGTACCACCTACTAAAAGATACTTAGTAAAATCATCTAAAGTGCCTCCACTTATTGAATAAACAGATTTTCCATTATAATATATTGTTCCTACTGTTGCAAATGTAGCTGGATCATAAGTTACTACTAATATAATATGTGCTACTTCATAAGGTTTTACTTCTGTGGTGGATACTTTAGCACTAGTAGAATTTGTAACAAAATATAAATAGCTTGTGGTTTCTCTAAAACCTAAAACCATATTTCCTGAACCTTGCCAGTTTATTAAAATTTCTCTATTTGTGGTAGTATGACTTGCAATAACTTCATATGTATACCCCCCTCCTAAAGTAGCCCAAGTTCTACTATTAAAACTGAAGTTGGATATTATATAATCCCCACCATCAAAACTATAACCTCTTTTAACAAGTTTAGTAGGTCTTGAAGCAGCTGCTGCACCTAAATTCATTACATAACCATTACGACTGCTATCATGGGTAGTATTAGCTATGCCATCATGATCTGCTAATTTCATTTCAAGGTCTATGAATGTTTTATTCTCATAGCTGTAGGTTGAATTAGTGTAATTATCTAGGATTTCTTGGGATGTTAATGCTGTTTTAAAGACTTTTAGGGATCGCATTGTACCATTTAATGGTCGAGTATCAGTTGCGGCATTACCCATCTTAATTGAAACTGGCTGAAAATTTCCATAACTCATTACAACGGTAGCACCTATTTGAGCACCATCAACATAAAAAGTAGCTGTTGTTCCAGATATTGAAACAGCAAATTTATGTCTTCCAGAAAAACTAGTACCAACAGTAGCCTTATAAAATGCAGAATTATTATATACTGCAAGAACCCCATCTAAGTGATATAAAAATGCAATATTAAATCGACTAGACGCATCATAAATGGTTGCAAAATATTGATTTACACCAGTTGCAGCATTACATGTAACATCTGCGATCACTGATATTGGTGTTGTTGATGTATGTTTTATTGTATATGGGTATATAATTTTGTCTGATGAGTTAACAATAGAACAACCTAAATTACTAAAAGTAGCACCCGTAATAATACCACCATTCTCTTCAACGGTGACGGAATCTTCAAATTGGTCTGCAAATGTGCAACCACGAAGTCTTTCCGCTGGCGTACTGTATTTTGTTAATAAACTCATTATAATATTATACAATTATTAAGGAAGTGCATATTTAAAAATCCCCATTGAACCATCGGCAGATGCATATACTAACTTATCACTTGCCTGTGCTTCTAATAAGAGATATTTACATGATACAGGAGTTCCAGCATTTATAGTTCCTATAGTTGTTCCTCCTGCATTTACCCCGTTACACCATATCCTCCAATAATTATTTGTTGTTCTATCAATTTCAATTTTACAATACGTCCTAATACCAGGAAATATTGCACTTGTTATAATTGCTGCTACACCCCTTCTTCGTAAATTAAAAGCTGTAGTCCCATCAATAGCTATACCTACACTTTCATTAGGAATAGCTGTAGTAGATGTTATAACTTGTATACTTGAATTTGAACCTGCTGCATTTTTATAAAACCAGAATAACCATTTACCCTCTGGTTGAGTTAACCCTTGATTCAATAATGTAGCATCTATATAGCAACTACCAGCAGACACACATTCAATAACTTTACATGGTATTCCATTAATAGTATCGGCTGATATTTTCCAAGTGCCAGAAGCAACCTTGAATGGTGTTTTATCTAAAGGTGCACCTACGGTTGATATATTTGCTGTGGTACTTACACCTTCATATACGGTCTTGAATACGACTGCTTCCTTTTGATATGTTTTATATAAGGAACTGACTTCTCCTGCACTTAGTTCTCTGTTGTAAACACTTGGATATGCATAATAAAACTCTCTATTTGCTGCGGCAGCTGAACCATAATTTAATTTTAAAGATGATGCATTTGTGATGTCGCCTACTAATGTATCAGTTCTTGTATCAGTAGCATCCCAACCATCAACATAAATTTTAACCCCATTAACATCTACACCGTTAGAAGTTAATGTAATCATGTGCCATGCTGTAGATGAATACCAGTAAGCTAAAGATTTTATATATCGTTCATTAGCTCCATCATTCCAATATGACCAATATGTACCTCCAGAAGTACTATAATATAAAGTAACTCTAGCACCTGTAGTAGACCCTTTACAGAAAATATGTCCTCCAGATGCTGTACCACTTCTTTTAACAAATAAATTGATTGAAAAAGGTATTGATTTTGAGAAATTAAACTGAGCTAAAGCTCCAAAATCAATGTAAGGTACTGTATTAGTGCATTGTCCAAAAAAAGTACTACCTAAAATACTTTTAAAATATAAATCATTGCCACTAAAACCAGTAGGTGTTCCATGACCCCCATATCCACTTACATCTTTAATCTTACCGTGAACGGGTTTGAGATCCCAAGCACCTACACAACCTGGAAGGATAATAGGGGATGATACGATATTTTCTTTGTAAGATATGTTAGCCACAAGTTTTTGTTCCCCTAAATAGCATTAATAGATTCTAGCCCTTTTAAATATGCGTCTTTGACTTGAGTTGATGTAAGGGGAAATCTCCATATCCTTGCTCTGTAATATTCTCCAGACAACCCTAATGCTGCACCAGCGGATCCTAATCTTAGGAAACCACTATCAACAGACGACAATGTGTAAGTAGTCGATAGAATAGATACCCCGTTAAGATATAGAATAACTGTGCCATTATAACTACCATCACAAGTGAAACTTGCAACAAAGTGAAATACTGAATTAGGAGGAGGTGATTCAGCTGATGTTTTATATACAGATGCCCCACCAGAAAACCTTAATAATCCTGTTGTTAGTGCTTGACCAATTGAACATGCACCAACATTAAGTAATACAGCCGAATTAGTATATCCCGTTCTTTTAATAAAAACTTCATACGTTCCACCAGTATTAACAAAAAAGGGTCTTGAATTATATGAAGCAGCTGTGGAAATTTCTTTATTAGTTGCAAATAAATAACCACGTTTTGTTAGCTTTGTAGGTCTATAACCAGGAGTGCCACCACCAAGCAACATTTGAACACCGTTTGCACTATGGTCTTTTGTTGTAAAATTAATACCATCATGATCTGCCATTAACATTGGTAAATCTAAGTACGTTTTAGATTCATAATAGTATGTACTGTTATCATAAAAGTCTTTTATTTCTTGAGATGATAAAGCTGCTTTGAATATTTTAATATTGCGAATAGTAGCATTAGAAAATTGTGTATAACCTAACTGAGAGCCGATGATTATTTGACTTACAGTAGCAGCACCGTAAGTAATAGCTCTTGTAATTCCAAGTTGTACCCCATCAATATAAAAGGTGCATGTGCCTCCAGAAATTGATATAGCTATTAAATGATTACCGTTTAAATTTGCAGTTACACTAGATTTTGTAGCTGTTGTTCCATTATAAAAGGTTGGGTATTTTGCAGTTGTTGAAGCTGTATTATCAATACCGACTTGCCATACAATAGCAGCACCTGATGCTGCACATATAAGTACTTGCCATGCACCAGATAACATAGTCAAATTTTTAACGTCAATAATAACAGTAAGTGCATCTGAAATAGAATGTTGAATTTGGTATGGATATGAAATATATTCAGTTACGCCATTAAAGGTTACACCATTATTATCAAAAGAGCATCCTGTAATTACACCTCTATTCTCCCTGACCTTACTTGCAGACTCAAACTTATCTGCAAAAGTTAATTGTCTTAATCGCTCGGCAGGGGTGCTATATTTATTTATTAATGACATATATTTTCCATATTATGGTAAGGCATATTTAATTAAACCCATTGAACCATCTGCGGAAGCATATAGAAATTTAGCTCCTGCGGATAACGATATTGAAAAATACTTAGACACAGGTAAACTTGTTGTAGGGAAGGTTGTACCGATAGTTGTCCCACCGTAATTTACCCCGTCCACCCATAATCGTGCATAATTATTCGTTGTTAAATCTACTTCAACATCATGCCACATATTAGGAACACCCGCTCCTGCGGCAGTGATATATGTTGCTACTCCTGACTTTCTAAATATGACATCATTATTGCCGAAACGAATATATAAATTATTGTTAGGGTTCGTGCCGCTCGTTGCCGACTGAAATATAACATCATGGCTTGATGTACTAATTGGATAAACGCTAAATTTATACTTACCTTCTGGTACACTCAATCCCTGATTTAGCAAACTTGCATCCATATATGCGTAACCAGTAACAACATTTTCAACTACTTTACATGAAATACCTTTTATTGTATCTGAGCTTATTTTCCACGTTCCCCAACTAACCTTAAACGGTGTTTTATCAAGTGGTGCATCAGCCGTATTTATATTGCCCGTAGTTGAAACACCTTCATAAGCAGCTTTAAAGACTACTGCTGATTTTTGATATGCTTTGTATAGGCTTGATACTTCACCAGCTGAGAGTTCACGGTTATATATAGATGGGTGATACATTTTTATTGAATCACTAGGAGCACAAAACCCTAAATATAATGTTGTTGCTACATTAATATCACCAACAAGTGTTTCTGTTCTACCTGAACTAAAATCTGTTCCATCAATATAAACTTTCATACCTGCTGCATTTACACCATTATACGTGAAGGTTATCATGTGATAACCTACAGTGCTTGCCCAATAAGTTGAGCTAGTTACAGCATTATACCCGCCAGTCCCATCATAAATAGTTGCTTGTAGACCACCTGTATTTCTTTTTTGAAATACATAACCTTTTGTTCCACTTAACTTATAAAAATAACCATTCGATGATACATTAAATTGCCCTTTAGTTATGCAATTTAAAGAGAATGGTTGAGTCTTAGTAAATGTATTTTGAGCTGCGTTTGCAACTGTTAAATAACCAGCAGATTCAGCTACTCTTGTTGCAAAAAAACCATTACCAATTACTTCACGTACAAAAAATTCATTACCACTAAACCCTGTTTTACCTGCATCTAAACCATAACTAGATATATCAGGACAGAACCCGTTCTCAGGTCTCATATCCCAATACCCAACACATCCATGTAGCATAATAGGACTAGCTACTATATTTTCTCTGTAGTTAATATTAGCCATTTATTCCACAATAATAGAATTAACCTTAGCAGTTAAATAATTTAACCAATCAGTATGAATCTGTTTTATAACATCTATACTAACGCCATTGATCTTTGCAATGGTAAGATATCCATTATTCTTTTGAATTTCTAAGCATTCATCTAAAATTTTAGAAGCTAATTCTTTTGATATTACCTTTTTAGCTGGTGCTTCAATTATAGGTTTGGCTATCTCTTTAGCATCTAATTCTGCACATGATAGACCAGCACTACAAAGTACTGGTGCAATATCTGCGTATGCTACTTCTGTTTTTGTAATTTCAATTGGTTTTTCAATACCAATATCGCCAATTTCAACATCTTTTATAATTTCTGGCATAATTTTATTCCTTTATTATTCTAACCAACCTCTAAGTGATACACACGCTGCGCCTGTTCCTGTAGATGTTATACCACTTATTTTTATATCAACTTTTTGAACTATTTTAGTAGGGCATTCAAGTGGTGAAAATACGGTATTATTTGTCATATCCATTTCAGTATATGGATACCAAATACCATCAGTTTTAAAACCGTTCCATTGTGTAGCCCTAGTATAAAGTCTACTATAGTCCCCAATATTACCTACACCACCTGAAAATGTAGTGACGAATAATGTTTTACCAGCTGGTACAGTGTATGCTATATTTCTAGCACGTGTAAACCCAGCTGTAATATATGAATATACAGGCGTATTATCAATGTGTCTTAATTGAATATTACCTTCAGCTTTTAAACTTGTACCTGCCGCTATAACCCTAAATGAATTAACTCTTAAAATGTAATCTGCTACTGTTGCACTAGTTGCTACAGGTGTTGCGCCATCAAGTGCTACAAACTGATATCTAGTTGCGTAGTTACTATCAAGATATTCTATTTTAACAACTTGAGCACCAGTGTCCGCACTATTATCAATTACACGATATGCAACTGCACCACTTGTATAACCTGATGACCAACCACCTGCTAATGTTAGTGTTGTAGCAGCAACTCCAGTTACAAATCCATAATTACCACTTGCATCATCTAAGATTACAACGTCACCTGCAACGATACCAGCTACAACAAAGTTACCATCTGCATCCACAAGCGTAGTTGATGTTCCACTATCTGAAGTTGCCGTAACAAGTGCAACACTGTCATCATCTGCATCTGAACTAACTACTTCCATTTGCATTGCAGCTGCTGGAAATGCTATTTGAGCTTGTGTTCCAGCATAAGACCATATGTCACTATCTGTAGTTGTTACAGAAGGTGAAAAACCTATTTTAGACCAAGCCGTATGACCTGATATTTCACTTTCAGCGATAGCCTGAAGATATGTTTGGTTACATACTCTAGGCTGTGAACCAACCCAAGATAAACCTTTGTATGTACCAGATGCAGTATCATAAATCTTTATATTTCTTTCACCAGCCATATTATACTTCCTTTAACATTCTATAAATTATACATAACTAAATAGGTGTATGTTCTATCCACCATAAGTCTAAATCTACAAATGAAGTACCAGCACCATTTTTTGTGACTCTCCACATATATTTAGAGCCTGATTTTAGTAATATTTCATAATTTAATTTAGATGAAACACCCGTTATGCTTTTATTTGCAGCTGTTTTAGTAGTCCATAATAATGTACCATCACCTGTTAATGTTGGTGTATGATAAGATAGCATTGTCTGTGTTTCTGCTGATACTCTATTAACATTAAAAAATGTAACACTTGTACCATCATTTGATGTAGTAGTATCTTCATATAAATCCATAGTGAAAGCATCACCAGCATACAGTAATATCCTAGAATAAATACGTACTGGTAGTGCTGGTGCTACAAGTAAATATTCCTTTTTACTTGCTGCATCTGTTAATTCAAATGTAGTTTTATAGTAAAATTCATTAACCATTATATAGACTCATACTCTACCCACCAGAAATCATAGTCTACAAAGTGAGTAGCTGCTGTATTTTTAGTTATTTTCCAATAATATTTTGTACTATACTTAACTAATATTTCATAAGTAATTTGAGATGAGACACCAGCAATACCTTTAGTAGCTAATGTGCGAGTTTCCCATATTAAATCACCTGGGTCATCAATAGTTGGTGCTGAAAATAAATCCATACTATGCGCTGTTAAAGAATTTCTATTTGTATTAAACCCTGTTATTGGTGTACCATCATCTAAAGTAGTGACATCTTCATAAATTTGTATTGTGAAATCATCACTAGCATATACCATAGCTCTTGCATATATTCTTAAATCAGCTGGTGTTGTAAATAGAAACCCCGTTATAGTTCCTAAACCATCTATGCTAACAACACCTTTTGTAAAATATTGGTTAAACATTTTCTAAATAACCTCTTAATGCGACTGAACAACTAGCATATGTATCTGAAACAGCACTTACTTTCAGGTCTACACCTGTAGGAAATCTTGTAAATAATTCTAAATCTTTAGCAAAAGACATATCTAAAGTTGTTAATTCATGATATGGCATAATGAAACCAGATGATAAAACAGTTCCACTTAAATTATCAAATGTAGCTCTTGTCATAAATTTAACTGTTGTATTTTCAACATGAGATGTACTACCAAATGTAATTGATGTAATATTTAATACTTTGCTTATAGGTACTGTATAAAAAATACATCGTGCTTTATTATATGTAGGTTCAATTTCAGAATAAATTGGAGTATTAGTTAAATGCCTTAAATGTATTGTACCCGCATTACATCCATCTACACCTACAGACGCAACTACAAAATTATTAATTCTGTAAATATCAACTGCTGATGTAGCTACAACATTTGTTCCATCCATTGTTACCGTTTCTGTTTTTTCAACAAATGCATCAGTTAAATAATATATTTTTACTGTGCGAGCACCATCACCAGCACTGTCATCATCAGCACTATCTGATACTACTTCCATACCCATAGCTGCACTTGGAGGTGTATACCCATTCCCATAAGTCCATAAATCTGATAAATCGAGTACGTTAGAATTATAACCTACTTTAGACCATACCGTTTTACCGGGTATTTGTCCTGAAGCTATTGCATCATAGTTAAATCCTAAATGTGACTGAGATGATCTTTGCATTTTTTAATACCATTTTCTACTGTAAATTGTCCAACCACCATCGCCAGGTGCAGCATCACCAGTACGTACTATCCTAATCATATAATATTTTGGCTGAGTAGGTGTATCAATCCATATCATTTCATCTGTAATATATGATGCTGAACCAGTTAATTTTGTAGTAACATCCTGGTATGTGCATGATGCAGCTGCTGTACCATCGTCTTGAAGAGTTGCCCATAGTGTATAAGTATTAAGACCTGTTCCTATGGTATCTTCTATTTGAAAATCTATATATTGAAAACCAGCCATATCATAGTAGTAATAATATGTTCCATCAGGCTGTGCTGAAGCCGTATTAACTTCAGAAAGATACTGCATATTTAATGGGTTTATTTCTTCAGTTCGCATACTATTAGTAGCTGCCGTATATGCTTTTTGCTGATATACAAATCCAATACAGTATGTATCGGATGCAGCAAATGGAGTTCCTCCACCTGTGACTGTAATTGTATTAGCAGCTAGTGCTTTAAGAGAAACACCACCAACGCCATTAACTAATGGACGTTGCCATTGTCCACCATTAGGCATATATAAAATAAAACTGATAACACATGTTCCGTCTAAAACTGTAAAAGGTAGACCACTACAAGTAATTGTTGTAGATGTACCCCCATATGTTGCTGAACCATCTATAGGAGTAATATGTGTATAGTTTAGATTTGCAAACATTCTGTAAGGTGGTAAATAACTCATAATTTATATCCTCTTGTAATTTTTATTATTATTTATTTTATCTGACATACCAATTTGTCCCGTTGGTATAAAAAGTAACACTTATGCGTTCAGCATTAAGACTAGCACTTGTTTCACCTAAAATTGTTTCAGCCGCATTTGGTAATACTACTATAGGGTAAGCTTCTGCATTACCAGTACCATCTGTAACAGTAATCGATCTTCCACTCATACCAGTAGGTGATGGTAAAGTTACATTTCTAGTTGCAGTTAATGAAGTATATAAAATAGTATCATAAACCCAAGTAGCGACATGTGCTGCATCTGCAACTTCAACAATACTATTGACAATATTATTATCTTTAGCAATAATCTTCCAAGATGACGTACCATCTGAGGCTACAATAATTGAACCTCTATTTTTATTAATAACGTAAGATGCTGAACCGTCAATTAGTTCGCCAGCTGTACCGATAACAGTTATATTATATGTAGCAGCGTTTCCTGTTCTATCAGTTATTACAAAAATACGACCAGCACCACTATCACCTGCATCAGGTAATGTAATCTGATGTGCTGCAGCCATATTAATTGCTTCGACAACAAAATCAGTTGTCTTTATAACATAGTCTGCATTATTAGCTGTAGCTCTTGTGAAGATATAATCGTTTGGCGTTACTAATGCAGAACCTAAATTTGAAACAGGTATGTAAGTATTTGAATATGTAAAAGTACCGGATGATGTTGCTTGTAATGTACATGATGGTACATATGCATTATTAAGAGTAACACTCATTGCACCAACAATATCTATATTAGATATATAACCACCGTAAATGGATGCTGTTATATCACCATTAACATCAAGCCCATCTTTGAAATTACATGAATTAAATGAAACAACTGGTGCTATAGCTGCTGCTGTTGTAAATGTATCTATAAAATCGCAATAATCAAATGAATTTATATGACCTGATTGTAATACCCAGTTTAATCCTGCAACATATGTATCATGAATAGATGATATTGTGAAAACACCTGTTGTAGTTAATGTAGTTAATCCTACAAAGCTGCATCGTTTAGAAGTAATAGTACCTGATGAAGTACCATCTAATGTTACTTGATCGCAGCGTAAGTCATTGAAATTAAGATTTAAAACAGATGCATTACTAGCGTTTATAGCGCCTATTTTACCACCGTACTGGTTAATATTTATAGTACCTGTTAAGTTTGGTGTTATTCCACTTAGTACAGAATTATAAGCATTAAATGTCCATGTATTTGTATGCGATCCAGTAATAGTTCCTAATACATTACTATTATATAAATTAAATGTAGAAACATCGTCGCCTAATAATGTGGTAGTCTGAGCAATTGTAGAGTTATAAAATGTTAATGTATTAGTTGCGCCTGTTGAATTATTAAAAGTAAATGAATCAAATGTAGAATCAGTGGCGTTTAATATTAAGTTACCAGCCCCAGTTGAAACAATACCGCAATTAAATATAGTCTTTTCAAAAATAGTTAATACATTTATTCCAGTTGAAGCCCCTGTATTAATTGTCCAGTTATGTAATCCTAAAACAAAATTATAAAAATAGCAATTTAGGAATGATAATGCAAAATAAAATGGATTTGCACCAGAACCTACTGTTATATTTGATCCGTTTAAACCATTTAATGCTCCGATTGAAATACAATTTTTAAATGTAAATGTGTCTACTGTAGTAGCAACAGTTACTGTATCAGTTAAACTAAAGAAATAATCTGCACCACGGCCGGCTGAGTCTACTTTAAATACAATATTCTCCATTGCACAGTTAGGTGAACCTGTGATAACTGAAGTACCCGCGACACCACCTATTAATTTACATCCAAAAGTATTTCCCATAAATGGGTTAGCAGCATCAGTTCCAACATTAGATGTAGTTAACATACCTCGAATAGTTGTGTAACCAGCTGTTGGGTAAACTATATTTTCAATTATTTCTTCTAAGTAAACTTCGATAAGATATTGATTATCTCGACTAGGAGCGCCCCATCCAAAAGTATCCGCGTTAATTGCAGCTACTGCTGCAGATATTGTTGAAAAATCACATTCAGTTGAAGTGGCTATACCTACCCTAATAATGCGATCCGCAAAGTGTGGTATTGGGTTATTTTCAGCATTTTCAAGAGGCTCACCCGAAGGAATTAATCTTCGCATTCTATTAGCTAAATCATATACTACAGGTTTCATGTATTATTCCTTTTATAGACCTAGAGGTTCTTTTAAGTCCATTATTATTATTGAAGTTGTTTTAGCTATACCAATTTGTAAAACTACGTCAGGTGCAGCAAATGTACTAGGATCATTTGTAATAGTACCGTTATCCGATAGATAATATATACTTCCAGCAACTAATACAGGTGCTCCAAAATCGTATTCGTCATTTTCATAAACTTTAATAGTTTCACCAGCGTTTTTAGCTTCTATTGTAATACCTATTGTTGATCTGCAAGTGTTAATTGAACTATGATCGGCTCTTACAACAGTATTTGCAGCTGATATTCTAACAATACTACCTGCGGCTAAATTTTGGCCTGCTGTAAATTCAAACCATGAAGGTTCAGCACCAATTTGGCCAGCTGTTACATGATGAGGGTTACTAAAGTTAGTTATATGTGCATTTAATGTACTTAAATTAGTTGTAATTTGACTTTGTAAAATAGCATCTTGTGCATCAACGTATCCTACCGTAGCTTCTTCATCGTTGCCATATGCATTTAAACTAGCTGTAAATATTGGTGAATCAGCTGGGTTAGATTCAACACCATAATTGTCTACTGTTGTTATTATTAAATAATATGTCTTAACTTGTAAACCTTCATCATTCCTATTGTAGTAAACTCTTATAGTTCTTTTATCTTCTCCAGGATTATCATAGACTTTCTTAAATATGAAAAAGTTTATGGCGTCTTCAGATATGTATAAATTAAAGTAGTCTACACTATTTGGATTTAATTTTGCATGCCAATATACGCTTAATGCTTCAGCTGTTATATTATGGCGACAAATTCTTAAACTGTTATCCATTTTTTGAAACCCTTTTTAGTAAGTAGTTCTAATTATAGAAACATAGAAAAGAAATATTTCAAAAAGTCTTTATTTTTAATACTTGTATAACAATATTAATAGTATAAAAACATAGAAAGGTATGTAAAAATGGACTTTTTAAAGGATCTGAACAATATTGCGACAGCGTTTATTAGAAAAGAAACATTTCAAATTGGTGATTTTGAGATAGAAATTAAGCTTATTACAGCTGAAGAAGAAATTGAAATTCGTAAAAACACTAAGGATGAGAATGATATAATGGTAGGTACTCGAGCAATTCGTATTGAAAGAATTGCAAGGTCACTTTGTTCAATTAATAAAAATGTTATTGATTATAAGAAGTTAAGTAAAGAAGATTTTGAAAGCATGAAGCTATCTCTGAAACAGTGGCCCGATAAATTAGTTGATAGAGTAAATGAAAAAATATTGCAAATGTCTGATTTACTTGATAAAGAACTTAATATAGCTTTGAAAATCGATCCTAATTTATCTACAGAGCGAATGAGTGATCTATTATCAGTGTTTACATCTGAAAATGGTCTTTTAAGTAATATTAGGGAAAATATTGAACAAAGTATAGAATCTTCAGCTGATACACCTGAAAATCCAGTAGTTTAAAAATTGAATCGTGAAAAGAAAGACTTAAATGATTTATTAATTAAGGGGTATATATCTGTTGATATTACCTTAGATAATAATTGTTACACTTTTTATTCACTTCCAAATTCACTTTTTAGAAAAATTTTTGAAAAATGTGAAAAAGAAAGAAGTTTTACACTTTTTCGACTTGTTTTTTTATCGTATTCTTTAAAAGAAGTTTTTCCTTTACAAGATATTACATATAGAGAAGCACTTGAATTCTTTAGTAAAATGCCGATAGGTACACTAAGCTGCTTTTTTACTAATGTCTTTTTTAACCTTAATATTAGGTGTATGAATGCATCAAAATATTTAGTATCTAAAGAATATAAAGACTCTATTTTTATATCACAATCACGATTAGCCTCAAAAAGTTTAAATATTCCTTGGTACTCATCTAAATTAACTGGTTATGATTATACTGAAAAATACGGTTTAAATAATGCACAATTTGTCTGGTCATGGAAAACATTTTTAGATGAAAAAGAAATTAATCAAAAGGATATGTGGGGTTATGCTAAATTAATAATTGGTGCAGTTAACCCAGAACTATATAATAAGATTATAAAAGATGAGAAAAATAAAGCTACACCAGTTGATGCTGATGATATAGGATATTATAAAGAACTGGTTGAATCATATGGCGAAGAAAAAGCTGCTAAGATAATGGAGCAATCAGGGAAGAGTGTCGATGCTATTATAGCTAAGATGAATGAAACAAATGAAAATTATGATACATTTAAACAGTATGGATTTACTGACGAAGAAATAAACTCACCAGATTTTCACGACTTATTAATGCAAAAGGCTAGTTTAGTTGATCAACATATAGAATTAGAAAAACAAGCTAAAAATGAAAATAATAAAAATTCGCTAGAATTTGATAGTATAGAAATGCAGTTATCTACTTTAAAAGATAAAAATTTTGAAGATTTAGATGACCATGATAAAGTAATGAAAGTTTGGGAAGAAATGGAATCTCAAAAATATAAGAAGGACCATTTAGGTACTCTAACTGAAATAGAAGAAGAAGAGTCGAAAATTTTTATAAGTTCAAAGACAACGATAAAGTAAATGGATTTAAAAGAAACAAAAAGTAATTTAGTTGATATTTCTAACGATATTACAGGTTTAAGCCTTCAGTTAGGTAAAATAATAGCTTTAATTGGTGATATGGGTGTTGGTTTTAATAAAACCACAAATGACACTAAAAAATTAAGACATGAATCTGATATATACGCTAAATCGCTTGATAATTTAGCAAAAAAATCAAAAGCTTACTTTGATAAAACAGAGAAAAGTGGTAAAATAGCTAAAGCTCGTGTATCAGCCGCCGCAACGTTTGCCGCAAAAGAACTTAAACTCTTAAAAAATAAATCAGCCGAAGAAACTAGAAGTAGTAAAATTGTCGATGCCGCTTTAAGAAGACAGCAAAGTGGTATGCTCTCAATGAGGCGTCAGTATCTAGACCAGATTAAATTTTTAAGAGCAACTGGAATGGGATGGGCTGAAGCAAGAGAAGCAGCGCAGGAATATATATCTGAAGTTGAGGGTATAAACGGTAATACAGGTATTATGGCTTTAGATGTTGCGTTAAATAAAGTAAGTAAACAATTTAAGAATGTTACATCTGTTGCACAAACTGCTGGTAATACTTTTGATAATATAGCCGGTTTAGGTTTTATAGGTTTCCTAGTTGGTGGTTTAACTAAAGCAGCATCCCAAATGTTTGATTTTAAAAAGACAGCTTCTAGTGCTATAAGGAAAATGACATTTGATTTTAAAGAATTTGAAAGTACTACAGCAGCAATGGATTTTTATGGTGGCGCTGCAGATTCAACAGGTGATTTAATTGATAAATTCTATCAATTTCAAGGCGTTATGAGTAACTTTTGGAATATAAGTTCAGAAGAAGTTACCAATTTTGTTAGCCAGATTCAAAATAGTGCTTTTGCTTTTAATGATGTTATTGGTAGTATAACAGAAGGTACGAATCAATTTGAAATGAGGGGTATTCAAACAGCCGCAATGATTTCAGGTTTACTAAATGTTGATATGGCTGCAGCTGGACAGGTTATGACCGATTTAGCAAATACACTAGGCTATACAGTTGATAATATTAATAGTGGATTAGCTATTACTACATCAGCAGCTTATAGTGCTAAGATTTCAACATCATTATTTAATTCAACTGTTATTGATATGACTAAAAACATGAGCCGATATAATATATCTGTTCGTGAAGTTTCTAAAGCGTTGATGGCTTTTGGTAGTTTAAAGAAAATTTCATTTGAGACTGCTGCAGGTACTATTGAAGGATTAATGAATACTATGCAGGGATTTGATATGTCACTTACGTCTTTTATAAAACAAAGAACAGGTGGCATGATGGGTACCGCTGCTACGGGTGAAATAGCTAGAATAAATAAAACACCTGAAAAGGAAAGAACTAAAGAAGATGAAAGACGACTGTACTTTTTAAAACAAGCCGTAGGTAAAACATCTTTAGCCGCTATTCAAACAACTTGGAGAAATTTACCATTCTTTGACCAATTAAAAATGCTTCAAACTACAATTGCAGGTAAAGGTAATGATATTAATATAATGAATGATCAGCAAGTTAGACTTGCTGAAGATGTTTTTGGTTTGACACGTGACCAATTAGAAGTTATTGCAATAAGGAACCAAGAAATTAAGGAAACTGAAGCTGCTATTAAAGCACAAGGAAAAGAAACTGCAATAAATTCTAAAACAATAAAGGATCTGCAATATAAATTAGATGTTTTAAATGGCACTATAAAAGAAACAAGAACGTCCGAAAATATTTTAAAAGAAGAGAGAGCTAGAAGACAAGCACAGGTTAATCCTGTTGATGCTATATCTGACCAATTAAATGTTTGGTTTTCTAAATTATTTGCTATGGTAAATAAAATTGTAGTATATTTAGCTAAACAATTTGGTAGTCCTGGTGAAGTGGCTGCACTTTCTGTTGAAAGTGCTTTTGCTAAAGTATCTTCAGATTTAAAAACTAGCTCAAAAGATTTAGAAGAAATAAATACAGCGCTTGGTACTGCACGTAAACAAGTTGAAGAAGCAGCAACACCTGAAGCAAAAACAAAGGCAGAAGTTGAGTTTAATAAAATTCAATCACAGCAAGCTATAATTTCTAAAGAAACTAACGAACTTAATAGAAAAAAGAATAGAATTGAGGCTATTAAGAAGGGTATAAGTAAGGGTGATGCCACACTAGAAAAAACATCAGCGTGGGGGGCTTTAAAAAATGCGCTAGGTTCAGAAACTGATGATACTAAGGTTATGTCTATAATAGACGAATTTTTAGCCGACCCTAAGAATAAAGATATTATAAGTCATTTAAAGGATATTACAGGTGGTAAAGAATACGCTAAGGGGGGCTATGCAACGCAACCGTCTATATTTGGTGAAAGAGGTCCTGAGTTTGCTGTTCCTGACCAAACTAAATATATATCTATGTTAGCAAATAGAATTAATGCCGTAAGTAAAGGTGGTGGCGGTACACCATCTAATTATAATATAACAGTAAATGTTTCATCTAAGATAGATGACCCAGAACAGCTTAAAGGTATTGTAAAGGATGCTGTGTATAATGCACATAAGCAAAGCACAAGAGAAGCTAATAATCGAGGTAAAGCTTATTAATGTTAGGTACAGTTAAAGTATTATCCGATTATGAATTTACAAATGACCCTCGAGTTATGCGATTTAAGCTATGCTCATCTGATGATACACCTATTAATATACCTGTTAAAGTTATAAATGGTGTCGGGTTATCTGAAACAAAAATAGACGGTATATCAATGGTAATAAATCCAACTGAATTAAGTTTTAATTTTGTTTCTATTACAGTACCAGTTAAGACGATGGGTGGATTTATTATAACTCATTGGGGCGATGAACTGGACTCAATGTCAGCATCAGGAGTTACACCAGCGTTTTATTATTGGCCTGGTGAATTCGAGTATATAGTAACAGCGCCTACAACTACAAGAACTCCTGTAAGTTTAGGTATAGTGCCCCCAACAAATGCATTAGCTGATAATCCTTATGATGCATTTGATTTAACTCCATCTATTTTTGTTCAACAAAGTGGTGGGTTAACAGTTAAATACGCAATTTTAACCGAAGCATTTAATCATTTTATGGATATACTTGAAATATATAAATCAAATGCTGTGTCTTTAGATGACGCAGGAATGATTATGGATGTTGGTCATGTTAAAATATACTATCAGGATTTAGTTTACTGGGGTAATTTCGATTCATTTAATTATGAGATAGATCCTGAAAACCCATTTTGTTATAAGTATGACTGGACTTTTAAAGTTAGAAAGACAGTTAGAGGAAGTATATAATGCTGAATAATTCAGTACAACCAATACCTTTTACAATAAGCTATTCATCTAATGTGCCTAAAGCAGTACTTCCTGAAGGACTCAAAGATAGTAGAATTTTTACATTTTTAGTTAACCCACAAAAAATGGAAGTTAAGTATGAAACACAAATCAATTATGCTAAAACAAGACTACAATGGATACCAGATGGGTTTAGGTCTAATTATAGTACATTGACATTTAATGCAAAATCAGCAGGGTTTACTACAAATGGTGGATTTACATCTAATCGAATTGATACTGAAGCATATAAGAATTTTACAGACTTTGTTGAAATATACCGAACTAATGGTAGAGTGTATGAACAGGACGGATCTATTTATACTGCATTTGATATAAACATAATTTATAATTATGTACAGTATTTAGGGTACTTTAATGAAATGTCATATAGTGAAAGTGGTGAAAATAGTCCTTATTCAATAGATTTTTCATTTACTTTCTTAGCATTTCGTATAATAAACTTAGCTAGGTGGACATCTAATTTAACGAACTTATTAAATATATGAGCTTTTTAGATAAATACAGATCGATTAGTACAGCAGTTAATGATGTTGAATCATCTAAATATAAACCTGCGCCTACTCGATATATATTTGCACCAAAAAATGTTAGTGGAGTTGATCCTGATTCTGTATTACACCACGCACCTGATGCTATGGTTTTAATTAATCAGAGTGATAAAATTGAAAATAAAACCGGCATCGTTATAGAAAAGAAAGATATAAATAGAAAATTACTAAGGCTTAATTGTGACTTAAGTATGCGAAAAACACCTGGTTCAGGTAGTTTTGTACTTCAAGTACCTTATAATGAAGCCGGTTATTTTGAAGATGGTTATGCGTCAATACCGTTATTTTCAGAGGTTAACTTTTATATTAAAGGAAGATTTCCTGTAAAAGGTAATCACGATGTTTACAATAGAGCTATAAAAGACTATGATATGTTAAATGCTGTTTATCCTTATTATCATGTATTTTGGGGTGTTGTTACATCGATGAGTCAGGATAAAACACCTGAAGGTGAAAATTCAATTACATATCAATGCGCTGATATATTAAGATTTTGGGAAGTTGCTTTAATTAATTTAAAAAGTGGTGCTGCTTCTGTTATATCCCCACCTCAAGGGCAAGGTGGATTAACAAGTGGTGCAAATGCATTTACAATTTATAATAATAAATTTTTTGACCAGTCAGTATATAAAATATTAGATTACCTAGCTACAAATGTTATGGGTGAAATGATAGGTTCTGAGGGTTTTATAACACAAGTAAATAGAATAAAAACAATTGAAAATGAAAATTCAAAACGAACAAACGAAACAACACCTGGTAAAAAGACAAAAGCAACAGATAAAACAAGTAAAGAAAAAAAGAAAGAACGTGATGTTGAAGTTGAAGTGGATGCTGATAAAAAACCTTTAGATATATCAAAGGGAATGCGTGATTATTGGCAAGAGCGATTTAAAAGTGCTGGTACTAAACTTAGAATATATGGTTATGAAAGTGAAGAAAAATATAAAGAGTTAGAAGATGTTAATAAGGCAAAATCAACTACTGCGCTTGATGGTGATTTAGAACTATTTAATTTTGATGTAACTAAATTTCCAAACCCATCTGAAAGTATTATTAAGAAAATAACACCTTATGCATTTTCTGATTTAAGTGTTTCTTTATTTCAATCTGATTATCAATCTAAATTAGCGATTGCTAATCAAATTGCTGAAACATTACTATATGAATTTTATATGGATACTAATGGTGAGCTAATATTTAAACCACCATTTTTTAATATGGATGTTAGAAGATATCCGCCTTATATTATCAATGATATAGATATTACAAGTTCAAATGTAGTTGAAGAAGAGCAAGATATTTATACACTGGTTGATGTTACAGGTAACTTTGGTAGTTATACAGCTGGTAATAAGTTTATTGGTGCTAGATTTTTTAATACCCATTTAGCTCAAAAATTTGGAATTCGCCCATATAAGTATCATGGTGAATTTATTAGATCTGCAGCACATGCTTGGTACTATGCCAACGCTTATATGGCGCTACATAATGCTAGGGTGTTCTTAACATCTCAAATGAGTATTTATATTCGACCAGAATTGAGATTAGGCTTCCCTGTATATGTTCCTAGTAAGGAGATGTATTTTTATATCACGGGTATTGCACATTCTGTTGATTTTACAGCAAGAAATGCTTCAACAACATTAACACTTGAAGCTGGTAGACGTAGACTAAGAGGGCAGCTTAGTAAAGACGTATGGGGTAAATCTATTATTACATATAATGTAAATAGTGACCCATTAAAAAATTTATTCTTAGTTGCTACATCTAATCAAGCTATAACAAATCAAAAATATGATTTATTAGATAAAACACCTGTTTTTGGTGTCGAAAATACAAATTTCTTTTATGATTATGTATATAAAAAGAATGGTCAGTTTAAGCCATATAATGATAAGCTATTTTTAGAAACTATTATTCAGGCTACAAAGTCAACAGAGGAATTAGAATTTGCGAGATACCTTTTAAAAGAAGATGAATATGATACACTTGAAAAAATACATAATTCAAGACATCAAATGAAACTTAAAGTTGCGTCTAAAGACGTCTTTGATAATATGTGTGCATATCAAATATCAGATAATGATGGTTATGAAATGATTGGTACATTACCGTATGGTGTAAATGAAATGTTAGATGAGGAGGGTAAAATAGTTGATAGAACTGATTATAACCCAACATCTGAAAATTTATCTGATAAAAATGATAGAGTGAGAGCATTACTTGATATGATGCCTTATAATGGTAGTGAATATATTACATTAGACAATAATGCTAATGTACTAAATATAGGATTTGTAGATGAGTCTGATCAAAATAATCCTAAGATAATGGCAGCAAATTTAATAACTATGACAAACGATTAAAATATGAGCGAATATAAATACAAAAAGAATATGTATGGTGTTGATTGGCGTATTCCAATAAACATAGATGATATATCAGTAGAAGAATTTGATACGTTTAATCATTACTCATTTGAAAATTATAATCAGGAAAAATACCCTGATTTATGGTTATCTGTTTTCCGTGGTACAAAGATTTACACTCAACCAAATGTTAATATTTATGCAGCGTATGATGGTGTTGTATCTTATATAGGTAGTGGTGGTGTTATTTTACATCATACATTAGGTGAAGATACTATTAGTACTTGTTATTTATATATTTCACCTTCTGTTATTTTAGATCAGTCTGTAAAAAGAGGTGATGTAATAGGGACTGTTACTGACCGTGGCGATTTCTCATCACTTTACTTTGAAATGTATAGTAAGTTTGTTAATAACATTTCACCTTCGTCTTTATGGGGTAATGCTGGTGCTAATCCTTTACAGAATGATACTTTCTTATTAGACCCAGCTGATTTTATAGGCAGTCGAATTTTTGAAGATATTGGATTTACTCCATATATAACAGAAATAAACCCTCCATCAGGACCACTTTCTGGTTGTGAAGTTGATATAAAAGGTTTGAATTTTACAGAAGATACTAATTTCTATTTTGACGATATATTATTAACTGTTATATTTCGTGTTATAATAAATGGTCATAATCAAATATCAACAGTCAGAGTTCAAGCACCACCTTGGGCTACCCCTGAATCTGTTGATGTTAAATCAGAGAATATAACAGCGCCTGTTTATATAGTTGAAGATGGTTTTGTATATCGAGAAGCCCCGGTTATATATACAGTTGACCCTAACCATGGTCCTGAATCTGGTGGTACTTGGGTAAGAATATTAGGTGAAAGTTTTAATAGATCATCTATATTTTATTTTGGTGGTGAAGCACAAACTGCTATTAATATTATAAACCCAACGGATGCTATGGTAAGAATACCTGTGCATGTTCCTGAACTTGTAGATGTTGAAATTAAAAATTCAGCTTCTGAAGTTTATATACTACATGATAGTTTTACATTTGATGCTGCACCTATTGTATTATCTGTTGACCCAACTACTGGATGGGCTTCTGGTGGTGACCCTGTTGTAATATATGGTCAAAACTTTATAGATAACCCTATTGTTTTATTTAATGGTTATCAGGCGTATAATGTTACATTTGTTGACGCTACTATGTTAACTTGTTTAACACCGTCTCATTTAGCTGGAATAGTTGATGTTGGTGTAAGAAATATTGATACTCAAATCGGTTATTTGAGTAATGGTTTTGAATATATAAGCATGAGTGGCTACCCAATATTAAAGGGAATAATTACAGGATATGTAAGTCCTTAAAAGGTTTTAAAAATGAGTTTAAGAAAAAATATAGACGCGGATTTTAGCCATATTTTTGATCCAGCTGGACCTAATAAATTTTCACTGTTAAAAATTGGTATGGTTGTTCGTGTTGACAACGAAAACTATGTGTGTGATGTTGAATTTCATGATGGTGGCGGTGCTGTAAAGCTACCTGTAAATATTGATAAAATGCCTGATGTAGGTGACTTGGTGTTAGTTGGGTACACAATGTATTCTAATTCAGCTGGTACACCTCAAATTATATCAACTTATAAAACATTAGATTATGCTGGAAAGAAATTTGAATTAGATTTAAATGGCGTAAGACTACATACTATAAAAAGATACCCAGGTGATTGGGGTGTTGAATCTAACAGAGGCTCATTTATTTTACTGGATGGTGGATTCAATTTTGTAGGGTCTGGTTTAGGTAAAATAAGTTTAGACGTTGATAATAACTTAATAAATAACGTTGGTAATATATTTTCAACATCGTTTGCAAACAGACATCTTGAAGGTGCTATTGTAAGAAGTTTAGATGGTTATACTTTCCCAGAAGATGCTAACGATTATATTATAACCGAATCAGGTAAGAAGATTTATATAGTAACACATGCGGGAACACCCGCTGATGTTGACCCTGATACTACTGATAGAACATATTCATTTAATGAATATCGAGATGAAATATTTGAACTAACATCATTGAATTTAGATGATATTGTTGATGCACTTGATAATAATAATGTTGCTAGAAAAGTTCTAGGTTCATTTGAATACCCATTAATTGAAAAAGTATTTGGAACAGCCGTTGGTAATCGAAGACAATCAATGTCATATGGTAAACCATTTACTTTATCAGTATTCAAGGATATGGATACCTATTTAATAACACCTGAAGAGATTATATGTAATAATTCTTTTACAGATTTAACAAGAACCCAAGCGTTAGCTGCAATGCTAAGATTCCGTGATGTTAAATCACGTGAAAAGTATTCATCATTTTTTGCAGTTGATAAAGAAGGTGCGGCTCATATATATTTAAATAAAGCGATGTCTTCAAGTTTAGTTCCTGGATTATCTATGGAATTAGGGACTGAAGGATCCGTTAAAGCTGGATTTGGCGCTGATACAAAAGGTGATTCTTTTAGATATACAGCTCAAGGTCGTACATACTTTGATTTAAAGGCTAATAACAATGGTGATAGCTTTATTGTTAAATCAGCTGGTAGAAATAGTATTACATCAGGAAATTATAGTGGTCAAACAGTTACAGAATTAGAAGATAAATATAAAAATGATGCAACAAACCCTCAAAGATTAAATATTCAAAAATTTGATGCTACTGGTAACGACTCAGCTGAGATAGTGCAAGGATGTAAAATAGAAGAATTTGGTGGTGCATTATCACTTCGTATGGGTTCAAAGGTAGAGTTAAATAAAGGTGCTGAAAATATTACTATTACAAATGATTCTTTGAAGTCAGTTGGTGGTAATGTTGATAATATTATTGTAGGATATGACTCAAGAACAATAGGTACTGGTTCAATCGAAGCAACAACATCAGGATATTTACCACCTACTAAATTAGCTCCTTTTGTAGCTATGGGGGGTGTTCCTACATTAGCATTATTAACTACATCTATTTTAAAATTAGCTGTTTTAGGTGATAGTTGTGATGTTACAATGCTAGGTGGTAAATATATTACTAATTTAAATCCTCAAAGTGGTATTAGAATAGGTAATGCTTTAGCTCATGCTAGTGTGATACCTATTACACCAAATGCAGTTGAAATAGGCGCTGGTTCACCTCTTCCACCTGCATATTTACCTATTTGTGTATCTGGTGTAAATTCTGTAGGTGCCCCAATTACACCGTGTTTAGTAACTGGTGCTCCTCATGTCACTATTCAATTAACAGCATTAGGTTCAACAATATAATGTTTAAGTTAAGTGTAAAAGAATATAATACTAAATATATTCAGGACCTTTCGGATATAATATCGAATTGTACTTTTTCAATACTCTCTAATTTAAATTTTAAAATTCATAGTACAGGTTTTCAGGGTAAAGGAAATGGAATTGGTACTTTTAAATCTACATTAGCACCATTCGAGTGTTCTTTTTTTAAAGAATTACCACATAATGAATTCACTAATAATTTATTTAATGGATGGTCTAATGGAATTATATCTAATTTAAATGATATAAAATTTATAGTTTATTCTAATATAATTGGGTTTGGTATGGGTATCGGGATAACTGATACCTTTAAGAAGCCTGATTTAGCAAAAGAAATAGAAGAAAAAGGTTTTATTCATGATTTTTCTCAATTAATATCAAGAGCTTATTTAGATGGTTTATATTCATTTATTCAATCAGGATTCTTATATGTTGTATATGATAATGAGTCTGAAAATATTAAAAGGGAAGAGATTGCACTTAAACGAGTTGAAATATGTTTAAAGTAGAAGTATCGAATAAGAATCAATTTACTACAGAAGTCATATCAGAAAAACAACATATAAAAAAAGAAATTTTACAAAATATTAAAAATTCAAATGTTGTCTT
>JBAZWP010000001.1:0-64167 GCA_041660345.1 Minisyncoccota bacterium | reverse complement strand
TTCAGATACATTGGTAACTGATAAGTGGTTATCTAAAATTATAAATGGTTTCAAGGATCCTAAAATAGGTATTATATGTCCTGTCAGTAATTCAGCAAACCAATTAAGTGTGCATTATAATAAAAAATATAGCCCAGCTGTATGGGCTAAATATGTTGAGGGTGCATGTGACAATAAAATAATAGATACAGTAACACCTGTTGGGTTTTGTATGGCCATTACATCAAATTGCATTAAGGCTGTAATGGGACGCGAAAAAAGAACTATTCCTTTTAACCCGTTATATGGTAAAGGATATGGTGAAGAATGTGATTTTGGTGAAGTTGCAAGAATATTAGGATATAGACAAGTATGTATGACAAATACATTTATATATCATAAGCATAGCGCAACATTTTCACGTATTAAAGATATTCATCTAATAAAGAAAAGATCAAGTCAAATATATCATAATAAATGGGGTCATATATTTAAATCTAAACAAAAAGTATGGAATCATACAAAACCTTTAGAATATTTAAATAATCTGCTAAAGAAAATCTGAAATTTTTTGTATACTATTTTAAAGGAGATATCAAATGTCAGATACTCATGTAGCAGGTTTAAATTGTAAGCTTAAAATACAAAATATACTTCTTTTAAGTATAGCAAAATCATTAATAAAACTATCTCAGGATAGTCCTCAAGATGGAATAGATAAAATTAATGATTTAGAAAAACAAATAAATAGAGAGAATAAAACTATCTCAGGATAGTCCTCAAGATGGAATAGATAAAATTAATGATTTAGAAAAACAAATAAATAGAGAGATTAAGCACTAATGGAAAGTATTTCTAAAGATATTATTAGTAACAAAGAAAGCGGTATATGTGCGTTCTGTGATCATTGTAACAAGCCTACTTTAACTGAATTATTTAAAAATAAAGAAGTTGCATGTAGCGGTCATGATAAAATGATTACAGTTAAACTTCGAGGTTGGGCTTGCAAAGATAAATTTGATATTAGAGATGCTAAAGATATTATGGATATCGCTGGTTTAGTGTGTATCGTAAACAAAATTGAAAATATTGAAGAAGATATTGCATGGTTAATAACATATACTCTTAAATATGAAGGGTTATCTGATGAAATAACCCAAATTTTAAACACAATAGTAGAAGATTGGAGTAAATAATGAAGGGTATTATTTTAGCTGGTGGTAGTGGTTCGAGATTACACCCACTTACTTTAGTAACTAACAAGCATTTGTTACCAGTACATGATATGCCTATGATATACTATCCAATACTTACACTAGTAAAGGATTTTGGTATTGAGGATATCATTATAGCAACTGGTGGTAATTCAGTTGGTGACATTATTAACCTATTAGGTGATGGGTCCCAATTTGGAGCCAACTTCTGCTATGTGCATCAATCTAAAGCTGGTGGTATCGCATATGCACTAGGATTATGTCGAAATATTGTTAAAGATGATAACATGACTGTTATACTTGGTGATAATGTATTTGGTAAGCTTATTAATGCATCTAAATTACCTGTATCTTATCATGCGTCTGTATTTTTAAAAGAAGTCAGTGACCCTGAAAGATTTGGTGTTGCTACAATAGAGAATAACTTATTAACTGAGATTATTGAAAAGCCTAAGCATCCTAAATCAAACCTAGCTGTTACTGGTTTATATAAATACGACAGTCAAGTATGGGAGTATATCGACGCATTAACACCATCACAGAGAGGTGAATTAGAAATCACAGATGTTAATAATATGTACCTAAAGGATGGTCGTTTATACTATTCAACAATAAGGGAAGAAATATTTTGGAGTGATGCAGGTACATTTGATAGCTTAAAAAAATCAACAGATGCTGTTGCTGAAAATAGAAAAAACTTTCATAAGGGTATTAAATAATGGATAAAGCAATGCGAAGGCGGCGCGATAGAACAATTATTAATAGAAGGATAAGATTCTTAAAATTATTACATTCAGATATAGAAATCAGCGAACCAAATAGGTTTAATAAAAAACACCCATTTGATTGTGGAATAACCGACTGCCCATTATGCAGTCACGAGACTAAGAAAAGAGTCAAGAAAGTAAAAACCAAAGAAATTATCGAACAACTAAAAAAGGAGAATATAAAATGAGTAAAACAGTTGGATTAAATGGTAATCGCCTAATATCACCTGAAGAGCTGTCGGCTGTCAGCGCTTATGCACTTAAAACACTTGCAAATTGGAGAAGTCTTAGAAGGGGCCCTAAATTTATTAAAAAGGATAATAGAATATGGTATAGAGTTTCTGATGTAAATAAGTGGTTTAAGACTGAATCAATAAATTAAATATGAAAGCAATTAATGAATGGGTTAAAGAAATCCATCAGACAGCAGTGGATAAGGGATGGTGGGAAGATCCAGTTAGAAGACCTTTAGAAATTCATGCACTTATCCACTCTGAAATTGCTGAAGCTACTGAAGCTTACCGTGAAAATATAAAAGAAATCTATATAGATATCGATGGTAAGCCTGAAGGTGAAGCAATTGAATTAGCTGATACAGTAATTCGCATTATGGATTACTTCGGTTATATGGGATGGAATTTAGAAAAAGCTATTGAACTTAAAACTGAATTCAATAAAACTCGATCAAAAAGACATGGCGGTAAAAAGGCATAATGAAAAGAGCCGTTCATAAAGATAATATATTTGAATATATTCAATGGACTGGTACTAATCTCAAGTCTATTAAAAAATTCTTAGGTAGAGATGATATAGAGAAAGAAAAAGATGACTTAATTTTTACAAGTAATGAATATGAAAATGGTGAGAGAAGTATTAACACTACTATTAATAAAGGTAATTTTATTTTAAAGAGTATGTATGGTGAAATTAGAGTATATAGTGAACGTAACTTTAAAAACACACTAATATGTATATAACTATTCCATTTTGGTTTTTATTTTATATGTCTGTCTTTATGCATGATATATCAGGAACATGCATTGAACAAGCATTTGATTGCTTTGGTGTTGGTGATGATTATAACCACCAAGTCTTAAATGATTACAGTGGCTGGAAATCATGGGGCTGGCAATCAAATGATGCGCTTATAGGCTTTTCAGATGGTGGACTTCTTTTAATATCACCTGAACCAGATGGTGCGTGTGCATATATAACACAAGTAGGTATTGTCAGCAGCGATATTATCTCTGTACATTATGAAATAGATAATGGACACAATGAAGATTTATATACTATTGATATGTACTTTTATCTAGATGAATATGGAAATCTAAATGGAACAGACGTCACATATCAATGTAATGATAAGCTTGAATATAAAACATTCGATATGATTGATAGTATATACAAATTTCAGTATGGCGAATTGGTGTATGACCCAGGACATTAAAGATAAACCAGTATATCATTGTAAACGAAACTACCCATGTTTAGTATGTTCTGATTGGGGGTTTAAAAATTGCGTTAGAGTTCTAACAGACTTTGATAAAAATGATAAAGTTGTAAGGGAAATAATAAAAAAAGAGGATAAGGTAAAATGAAAAAAGGTGATTTTATAGAGTTCACACTTGACGATACACCTAAAAAAGTATATGTCTTATTACAGTTTGATGTTGTAGCTGGTGTAATTTCATCTGAAGAAGGTGCTAAATCATGGCAAGAAACATCACATGAAAGTGGACATAGATATTATAAAGAATGTAATATTAGCACCATTCAACAAATATTTCGTAAATACGGGAAAAAATAGATGTGGTGGATTATAGACCGTTGTATGTGGTGGATTATAGAACAATTGCATAAAATCAAAGCGTTTTTTCAAAGGCTATTTCGTGGGTATGCTGATGAAGATATAGATGATGCTGAAATATGGATAGCAAAGCGCATAGCTAAGGCTGCAAAAATATTATCAACATCCACCACTATAAAACCACCTGCAAATATAGAGAGTGAAGAGTGGATATATATACTAAAAATAATTCAGCATGGTTTTGAATCGTTCATTACTTTAAAAATGGGTACTTTTAATATAGATGTTGACAGCAGCGACTTTAAAAAATGCGCTGATGCGCTCGAAGCTAAAAAATTTGAACTAAGGCAAGAGTATGAAATAGGTTTAGATATGTTTTTAAGATATTATGAAAACATGTGGAAGGATAAATAGATGTTAAGAAAAATTAGGCAATGGTTTATTCTATTTGGTGGTTTAGAAAAACTAAATGGTGAACGAAGAAATGATAAGAAGGGGACATTATACCCTATTTTTATGTTTGGATTATTAGTAGGTATCTATAAATGGGGTATGTCTATTAGTATACCACTTAAACGTGAACATAGTGTAATAATTCGATGGAATCCTGTTTGGCATTTGGAAATAAAATGATAACATTTGAAAGATATTCAAAGTACGATAGAAAAATAAGTGCATTTTTATCATCACTTTTATTGGGAATTCCGTGTAAGATAGGTGATGAAACATATATATTAGCTGAAAACAATAAGCTATGTATTATAAGACAGCAACAAAAGATGAAATTGAAGCACAACTTTATTATGGTATGGATGATATAAAGCTCAATGAGCTTATAAAATTAGCTGGAGATATGACAAAGGAAGAGTTTGTTGATATAATATCCAATTTAACTTTAAATAAATTAAGAGTAGATACAAAAAGATGAAAATAATACCTGCAATTGATATTTTAGATGGTAAGGTAGTTAGTCTTACACAAGGTAATTTTGAAACAGGTAAAGTATACTCAAATGACCCTGTAAAAGTAGCTAAAAACTTTGTTAGACAAGGTGCTAAACTTTTACATGTAATAAACCTCGATAAAATGAAATCTGATAAATCAGATGAAATAGTTAAAAGAATCATAAATGAAAGTGGCGCTGAAATTCAATTAGGTGGTGGTATTAGGACTGCGGAAGAAGCAGTTAAGTGGTTAGATAATGGTGCAAGTAAAATTATATTTGGGACAGCTCTAACCGAATTACCAAATCAGGTTATGAGTGTTATAAATCGCTATAGAAATCGTGTACTATTAGCACTAGACTTTAAAGATAACCTTTTTTATACACACGGTTGGACAGAAACAAACGGTACATGTGATTTTAGAGCGTTCACAAATTTTTTCAATTCACCAATAGGTGGAATAATATACACTAACATTAATAAGGACGGTACTTTAAGTGGTGCTGATATATCAACTGCTTTAGAGATAAAAAAATATTGTAGTAATATTATAATAAGTGGTGGTATAGGATCTGAATACGATATATATAAATGCAGCTTTTACGATACAGTATCTTATAAACCATCTGAATTTTATGGGTTAATCATTGGTAAAGCAATTTATGAAAATAAAGTACAGCTTAATTTCAAAAGCCCTGTGTATTGTTCAGAGTGTAAATATTATACTGTTGGATGTAATAAAGCTGTTAAGCGAAGGGTATTTAAAGATAACTATATTACACCACCTCATTATAAAACAATGAACTACGATATAAGAGAGCGTATTTCAAACGGTGATAAGAATTGCCCATTTTATAAACCAAGCTTTACTAAAAGAATTAAGGATAAAATTAAAAGTGGTAATTTTTAAAAAAATAAAAGAGTTCTTTATAAATCAATTACTATCTATTGCACGTAAAATTATATTTAAATTTAGTGATGACTATGCTTACTATGAAATACAACGTAAAAATAAATATATCGACCAATTACAGAAAGAAAGATGTGAACTAACAAGTTACATTATTGGTATGGAACCCTACCTTAATGAAAAAGGTGTACATACATTAAAACTAAGAATTGATAATTTAGGAAAAGAAAACAGAGAGTTAAAGTCAAATTTAAGCACAGCCCAAATGGAATTAAACCGTTTATATGGTAGCTATATAATATTACCTAATATAAATAATAATGTTAGGTTTTACACTAAATCAATGGCAGCTTCTTGTAATTATGATTATGACTACTATAGAGGTGAAGTTGTTATAGGATTCTACACAGACCCTTACAATGAAAGATTAGACGAAGTTAAAGAATTCGTGATTGAAAAAAAGAATTACTTAAATCAAATATACTATAATAAAAACGGTGATTATGGAAGACCTGATTATAAATTTTAGTTATCAGTATAACCGCTTATCCGATAGTATTATCGAAAAACTTATGGGTTATTCTGATATAACAGCTTGCTGGCTACATAGCGAATTAAAAGAAATGGCATATATATTTAAAACAAAAGAAGAATTTGACACAGCCATCAGAAAAATTAAAATGTGTACTGAACTAAATAGTATTATTAATTTAAAGGTAGTCGCTAATAAAGAGTTAATAAAGTGAGATATATAGTTGAAACGGTTGATTTAGATATAATAAAAAAATCTCATGATGTATATAAAAAAGGTAAGACTATTACAGTTGAAAATAAGTATGAAACACTTAGATTTATATATAAGGTAAGTGTCATAAATACTGGATGGGACAATAACCGTGAAAAATTACGTGGGGCTGATTATGAAAACGGATCATGGACAGAATTTTCTGATAAAAAAGCTATTGAAGTTTTTAATAAAATATATGAAAGTCTAAAAATATGAAATTTAATCCAATTAAATCAAAGTTAATTCTTCAATTAGGTTCTGTACCTGAGGATAACGAACTGGCACGACAAATTATAGCTAGAAGCGGTTGGGACTTTGTAGAAATTGAAGGTGACTTAGATATACCAGTATTTTTAGTTGAAGGTAGACCTCATTATGGTATAAGCGAAATAAAGCACCTAATAAGTAGGGGAGTATTTAACTAATGCTTTTAAATTTATCAAATACAAAACCAAATAATGAAGACATATGTGCTGTTTGGTTTTATCCTCCTTATAGTGATAATACTGTTTTAGAGGGATTAACAAAATGGGATGTTACTGCTGATAAAAGATGGATTATTATGATGGGTTTTGAATTAATTCAAATAGGTAGATATGTTAATAATGAACCATATTTGTTTTATGTAATATTACCTAATATAGGAGTAACAAATGATAAGAGATAGCGATATTATAGAATTTTACAATACAATTAAGAGCATATGTAGATGTGATGTAGGTTATAGACCTAGTGCGTCACATGCTGGTAATGAATTTCATATAACAGTTAATTTAGAAGATAATACAAAGCTTAATTTATTAAGTGCTGATTTATTTAATAGCCCACTTGTAGAGCAAGAATTTTTAAGATCTTTAGAACTAATAGCAGTAACAGCATATGCAAATGGTCAAAGAGATAAGTTAAAAGAAATACAAAAAGTTTTAGGAGTTATATGAGAGAATCTGAAATTTTAGAAATTTTTAAACCACCAGCTGGCTGCACATTTAATAAATTATTTATACAATGGACAGGTGAAGAGTGTGGTAATTATGAATCAGAAGATGGCTCAATAATACCATCACCTCTTTCAAAACCTATATGTATAGACTGTATTCATAAGTCAACACCAGAATGTGAAAGAATTATAAAGTCTTTTAAATATGAATAACACAATACTTTTTAGATATTCAAGAGATCAAGAGGATGAGTACAATGTACTCAAAGATATGTGTATTGACTGGAAAACTAATCGATCTGAAATCCCAGAAGATTCTATTGTTTGGGGTAGATATTCGGTACTTCCTTTTTATCATGAATTGGAAAAAGATTTAGCTACTAAAGGTTCACGACTTATTAATTCGCATGAACAACACTTATATGTAGCTGATATGCGAAACTGGTATCCAGATTTAGTTGAGTTCACACCTAAAACATGGTTTGAAGGATGGAATAAAATACCTGATGACAAGTCATACGTTCTTAAAGGTCTTACTAATTCACGTAAACACCAATGGAATCGCATGATGTTTGCGCCTACTAAGGATGATGTTCGAGATATAGCAGGTAGACTTTTAGATGATTCATTAATAAGTCAACAAGGTATTGCTGTAAGAGAATATGTACCACTTGTTAAATTAGAAGATTCAATATACAATGGATTACCTATTTCAAATGAGTGGAGATGTTTCTTTTACAAGGATATATTAATTCAATATGGTTTCTATTGGTCATTTAGTGATAAGAGACCTGAATATAACGACTTACCAACTGAGGCTATGGATTTACTAGCTAAGGTTAAAGAAATAGTTTCACCTAATATTAACTTTTGGGTGGTTGATATTGCATTTACACAAGATAAAAAATGGATTGTAATTGAATTAAATGATGGACAAATGGCTGGACTTAGTTGTATAGAACCTTACAAGTTTTATAAATTCTTAAAGGGTGTGTGGAGCTTTTAATGGCAGCGCATAATTTAAATACATGTATATATAAATCTAAGGATGGAACTTATCAAGGTAAATGTGATTTTTGTGAATTTGGTTATGAAGAACAAGAAGATTGGGAGCATCCACAAATATACTGGGGATGTACAAAAGAATTAAGTTGCGATACAGGTAATGGTTTTCGATATAGAAAGGAAAGTAGATAATAATGTTGCCTATTTATATAATTTATTACAATAGATATGATAGTTGGGAACTTATTGGATGTACCGCAGATAAAGATAAAGCTGAAAAAATAATCGCAGATAGTGACGACCCGTCTACACTAGGTATAGAGCAACTCTTTTTAGAAAAAGTACCTGAGCTAGTAAAAGAGTATTGGGAGATAGCCATATTTAAAGATGAAATTGAAAAATTAGAAAATAATATAGATAAAGGCGAACTTCACCCATTAAAAGAAAGAGAACGTGATGGTGTTATCTTTAATGAAAATGTGATTCAATTTGGTGAAGATGAAGATGGTTATTATGGAATAACACTTGTTTTAAGAGCAAAAAATTGTAGTTTTGAAGAAGCAAAAGAAATAGCTAAAAAAGCTTTTAAGATATATTTAGAAAAGTATCCTGATAAAAAACCTGCTAAAGTTAGCTTAAGCGATCTTATACCTAGCAACTTAGAAAATTGTAACGATGAGTTTTTTAATAAACTTATAGAATATTTTGATAAAAACACTTATGGTAAGGCTATAAGAGAGCTTGATTCTTATTTACAATTTAAAGAAGGTTGGGATGGGTATCGAGGAAAAGAGTTTTCACCTTATCTAATCCAGTCAGCTAAAGAAGTAGTAGTTAGAGCTGAAGCTTTTTATGGTGATACTTCAGTTGAATTAACACCGGGTCCTGGTAGTGATGGGCGTGTTGATATTGAAATAGATTATAAGGATAAAATATTATTTATAAATTTAGAGAAAAATAAGGACGATTTTATTAATATTCATATAGAACTTGTAAAAGAAATAAGAGATAAAGAAGGTATTTCTGTAGCAAAATGTTCAGAAGCAGTTGTTAATGATATAGCTGTACGTGATATAGACTTAACATCTTATTTTAAAATGGTACACGATGGTTGAATTATTAAATCTTGCAATTATAAAACCAAATGGCGATGATGACTGTGCAGTATGGTTTTTTGAAATAAAAGACGTTACAAGTACTTTTATAAATTATCAAGATGTGTATAATGGTAGATTCACTGCTGATAAACGATGGCATATTGCTAAAGGTTACATAGTTAATTTAATGGGTGAAATGAGTTATATAGAACAACCTGGCCACGATTTACATCAATCAAACTTATGGTATTATATACTACCTAAGATGGAGTAAAATATGAATATATTAATAACTGGTGGTGCTGGTTTTATAGGTACAAATTTTTGTTATTACCTAGATAGTTTAAATAGAACAGATGATTATTATGTTATTTTTGATAAGCTAACATATGCAGGTAATAAAGAATATCTTGAACCACTCCTAAAAAAGGATAATTTTGATTTTTGTTTTGGAGATATTTGTAAATATCCTGAATTAAAAAAAGTAATTCGTGATCTTAAAATTGATACTGTAGTTCATTTTGCTGCAGAATCTCATGTTGATAATTCAATAGCTCACCCTGACCATTTTATAGAAACAAATATAAAAGGAACTTTTAGAGTACTAGAAGAAGTAAAAGATTATAAATTAAGATTACATCATGTTTCAACAGATGAAGTATATGGTAGTTTAGGTAAGAAAGGTTATTTTTATGAAAAAACACCTTATGATCCTAAATCACCCTATAGTGCAAGCAAAGCGTCTAGTGACCATTTAGTTAGAGCATATGGACATACATATGGAATCAAATATACTATTAGTAATTGTTCAAATAATTATGGACCTTATCAGCATCGAGAGAAGCTTATACCATTAACTATAAATCGCATTTTAAATAATAAACCAATACCAGTATATGGTAAAGGCGATAACGTAAGAGATTGGTTATATGTTGAAGACCATTGCAGCGCTATATGGAAGATATTAACTGAAGGTAAATTAGGTGAAACATATAATATTGGTGGCAACTGTGAAAAGAATAATTTAGAAATTGTAAATACACTATGTGCAGAAGTTGCTATATGTCGCAATGAATCACCTAATAAGTATAAGTCGTTGATTACTTTTGTTGAAGATAGAAAAGGGCACGATTTTAGATACGCAATTAATTGTGATAAATTAAAAGGTGCGCTTAAATGGGCTCCTCGAACAGAGTTTAAGGATGGAATTAAACAAACAGTTGAATGGTATATGAGAGGATTAAAATGAAATATATATCTAAAAAAGAATTTGACGCTTTTCAGTGGACTGGTGACTTTGAGAAATTATTCAAATTTCTAAGCGAACGTGCAATGTATATTACACCGGTTAGTGATAAGTCATTTGAATTAAGTCATTCAAATTTACTTGTTGATTTAAATGATTGGATAGTGCTTACAGATAGCACTACACAAGTGCTTAGTGACTATGTTTTTAAAGAAAGATATAAGCCTGTATTAGCAAAAGAAAATATTACAAGTATAACCGTTACTGGAGATGAGTTTAATAAATATTTCACGGTTGATGTTAATGCTAAATTCATGTGTACAGATAAAGCCCAAGCTAGCGCTATAATGCAATCGCTTTCTAATATATAATTTCTTAATCGAACTTTAATAACATCTATTCATGAAAGGAATAAAATGGAAGTTGCTGAATGTGCTGAATCACTTATTAAAGGTGAGGTTGATGAGAAACCTCCAAGTATAAATACCAAAACTTACAATTTTAAAAAACAATTTTACTCAGATATATCACTTAGAGAATGGAACGACTGGAAGTGGCAATTTAAAAATAGAATTACCACACTTGAAAAGTTAAAAAGGATTACAAGACTATCACATAACGAAGAATCCGCCTTTTTAAATAGTAAATATATCCTACCTTTTGCTGTAACGCCTTATTATATGTCACTGATATATGATAATAAACTAAGGTCTACGATGATACCCACTTGTAATGAGTTCATACAAGGAAATAATGAGTCAGACGACCCATTATCAGAGGATTTAACTTCACCTTGTGAAGGAATTGTACATAGGTATCCAGACCGTGCGTTATTCTTAACGACTGGTATATGCTCATCATATTGTCGTTTTTGTACACGCAGTCGAGCTGTAGGTAACCACCAGACGATTAATATAGCGAATTGGGACGAATCTATCAACTACATAAGGAAAACGCCCCAGATTCGAGATGTGATACTTTCAGGTGGTGATCCATTAACACTTTCCAATGAACATTTGGAGTATCTGTTAAAAAGTTTAAGAAATATACCACATATTGAGATAATTCGCATAGGAACTAAGATACCTGTTGTTTTACCTCAAAGAATCACGCCAACACTTGTTAAAATGATTTCAAAGTATCATCCTGTTTATATGTCGGTTCATTTTACACACCCAGATGAATGCACAATTGAGAATAAGAATGCTTGTGATATGCTAGCTAATGCTGGGATAGTATTGGGTAGCCAAACTGTACTATTAAAAGGTATAAATAACGATATAGAAACAATGAAATCATTAATGCATAAGCTTTTAATAAGACGCGTAAGACCTTATTACATCTATCAATGTGATCCCATTACGGGATCGGCACACTTTAGGACTAAAGTTCAGGATGGTATCGATATTATAAAAGGTTTACGTGGTCATACAAGTGGTTATGCTATACCATCATTTGTTATAGATGCGCCTGGCGGTGGTGGTAAAATACCAATTAATCCAGATTTCTTTAATTATTCAAATAATAAAGTAGAAATGACTAACTTTCAAAATAAAAATTTTGTATATCAAGAAATATGAGCTATAAAAGTTTTAAAAAATTAGATGCAGAATTATGTACTAAAATTGCGTGTAGTACAAAAAGTAACGGGGAAATTTTAACACCATTAGATGCAATTAAAAAGTCAGGTGGTCTTTCTAAAGAAGATACTCGTAAATTTAAAAATGGTTTAAAAGAATACGCCAAACAATATGCAAATAATGTAGCTAAATCTGTCGTATTATATATTGATGATAATGCTATGGAGCGCTACAAACTTAAACATTCATACTTAGATGATGTAGACCCTACAGATATGTCTGAAATAGATATATTTATAGCTATAGAGATAGCTAATTATAATATAAATTATTTAGAAAAGCATTGTAGTGCTGTTCCTGATAGTGTTTTAAAAGATATAAGAGAACGCGAAGATAAATTAATGCAACTAATTCATTTAACAGCTAACTATAAGGTAAATTTTGAAAGAAGTCTTCGTGGTGATATGCGAATAATTTCAAAAGATGATTACCTAAATGAATTTAAAGTATGGTACGCATTTTGGAAGACATGGTTATTAGATAAATATGGTAATCGAAATTACATTAAGACCTTAAAAAGAATTCAGCGTAAAAAATTAGTTTTAGATGAACCACCTGATAATTGGGGCGATAAGTGTATTGACCTTATTGATAAGTATAAAAATATAGAAGAAGAACCTGAATCACAAACTAATAACGAAAATACAAGAGGTGGTTGGACACTATTTGATATGAAGGGTAACCCATACCCTGTTAGAAACCATACAGTACAACCTAAGCATCAAAATAAATATAAGAAAGTAAGAACATACCATAAATTAGACCCGAGAATAGTTGAGCGTGGTGGTGAAGACCCAATTGGTGAATTTTTCAAGGGTGTAGTGAGTGATTCAGAGATGTATGTAACTGAAAACTTTAATACTAGGGGCAGAAAACAGAAGAAGAGACCGAAGTCTAAACCAAAACCAACTAAAGCAATTGGTAAAGAAAGAGATATGTCAATTAATTCAGTTATTAATCGGAATAAAAATGAATAGAGAAAATTTATATTTTAAAGGTATTGATTTAAGAAAAAGTGCTTTTGAAAAAAAAGCGTCATCTGAAATAGAAACAATAAAAAGATTGGTTAGAGAAGAATTGTTATTAAGAAAATCAGATGTATCTAAACCTAAAAAAGTTGATTTCTTAAACGTAATTAAAAGAGATGAAAACCAAATATGATTAAATATTTTTGTGATACCTGTGAAAAAGAAATAAATAGTTTTAATACAATAAACTATTTGTGTCATATAGCTGATAATGATAATATTAGTGGTTATATTGATGAAAGTGGTAACAAAGTATCAGGTAGGGAAGAAAGCGTTCAAGTTTGTCATAAGTGCTATAATGAAATAATGGGTAAAATGTACAAAGAAATTGAACGATTAAGAAAAGAAAATAATATTAAAGAAGATAAAACTCAAACAATTAAGTCTAGAAAAGTACCCTTTAAATGGTAAGGAGAATATGAAAAAAGGTAAAGATTTTTTATTTACTAGTGAGTCCGTTACCGAAGGACACCCAGATAAGATTTGCGATAAAATATCTGACACTATTTTAGATGAATGTTTAAAGGTAGATATTAAATCGCGTGTTGGATGTGAAACACTTGTAACAACAGGATTAGTTGTAGTAGCAGGTGAAATAACTTCAAGAGCACAATTAGATATTCAAAAAATAGTTAGAGATACAATTAAAGATATTGGTTATGACGATCCTGATACAGGGTTTGATTATAAATCATGCGGAGTTATAGTTACTTTAGACAAACAATCCGATGATATTAGTCAGGGTGTAACAGAAGGAGATGGTTTATATAAAGAACAGGGTGCTGGTGATCAAGGCATGATGTTTGGTTACGCCTGTAATGAGACAGATGTATATATGCCTGCACCGATTTATTATGCACACCTTTTAACCAAACAACTTACAAAAATTAGAAAAAATAAAGACTTATACTTCATTAGACCAGACGGTAAATCACAAGTAACATTCAAATATATTAATAGTAAACCTGTATATATCGATACAATAGTTTTAAGTACGCAGCATACACCAGATGTTAAGTATGAAACATTAAAAGAAGGCGTTATAGAACATGTAATTAAAAAAGTAATACCAAGTAAGCTATTAGAAAATACTAAGTACTTTATTAACCCGACAGGTAAATTTGAAATAGGTGGTCCTCATGGTGATACTGGTTTAACAGGTCGAAAAATCATTGTTGATACTTATGGTGGAAGCGGTAGACATGGTGGAGGTGCATTTAGTGGTAAAGATCCATCAAAGGTAGATAGGTCTGCAAGCTACATGGCTCGTTATATTGCTAAGAATATTGTAATGGCAAAATTAGCAAGTGAATGTGAAGTACAACTATCATACGCTATAGGATACCCAGAACCTATTTCAGTTAATGTTAATACATTTGGTACAAGTAAAATTGAAGAAAGTAGAATAATAGCTATTATAAAAGGTTTATTTAACTTAAAACCAGCTGGTATTATTCAGACATTAGATTTACTAAGACCTATTTATAGTCTTACAAGTAATTATGGTCATTTTGGACGAACTGAATTAGAATTTACATGGGAAAAGGATGATAAAGTACAATTAATAAGAAGGGAAGCTGGATTATGAAATGTGATATAAAAGATATTCATATCGCAGATAAAGGTAGACTAAGAATTCAATGGGCAGCACAAGATATGCCGGTATTAAATCTGCTTAAAGGAAGATATGGTGCTTATAAACCACTTAAGGATATTAATATTGCAGCTTGCATGCATGTTACAACTGAAACTGCTAATCTTGTTGAAACACTAAAGATCGCTGGTGCTAATGTAGTATTATGTGCATCTAATCCATTATCAACTCAGGACGATGTTGCAGCTTCCATTGTTCGAGATATGGAAATACCCGTTTATGCTATAAGAGGTGAAAATTCAGATATCTATTATAGACATATATTTGATGCATTAGAAAGTGAACCACATATTACTATGGATGATGGCGCTGACTTATTAACAACATTACATAAGGATTTTGATTTAAGTAAAGTTCTAGGTGGTACTGAAGAAACAACTACTGGGGTTATTAGATTACGTGCAATGGAAGAAGAAGATGCGTTAAAATATCCAGTAATAGCGGTTAATGACGCAGATACTAAACATCTTTTTGATAATCGATACGGCACAGGTCAAAGTACAATCGACGGTATTATAAGAGCAACTAACAGATTATTAGCTGGTTCCATATTTGTTGTTTGTGGTTATGGTTGGTGCGGTAAAGGTATCGCTATGAGAGCTAAAGGTTTAGGTGCTCGTGTTATTATTACTGAAATTGATCCTATTAAGGCATTAGAAGCTGTTATGGATGGGTTTGAAGTAATGACAATAAGAGAAGCTTCTAGAATTGGCGACTTCTTCTGCACAGTTACCGGCAATATTAATGTAATAGATATGGGTGAGTTTTCTAATATGAAAAATGGTGCTATGGTAGCAAATAGTGGTCACTTTAATGTTGAGTTAAATCTTGAAGCTCTTGAAAAGATGACTAAATTTAAAAGAGTAATTCGTGATAATAATGTTGAATATACTTTAAAAACAGGTATTAAAATTAATATATTAGGAGAGGGTCGACTTATTAATTTAGCATCTGCTGAGGGTCATCCATCTGCGGTTATGGATATGTCGTTTGCAAATCAAGTAATGGCAGCTATCTATTTAGTTAATAATCACCACACACTAATGAAAAAGGTTTATCGCATGCCTATTGAATTAGATAAAGAAATAGCTAAACTTAAATTAGATGCTATGGAAATTGATATAGACGAGTTAACTGAAGAGCAAGAGCATTATTTAAATAATTGGGAACATGGAACATAAGAAAGGTATAAAATGAATAAAACTAAGACTACTACAACTAAGACTAAAGCTGTTAAAACTAAAGCTAAACCTAAAACTATAGCTAAACCTAAACCTAAAACTAAAATAGATATTAAGGATAGCATTATATTAAAAGGAAAAGAAGCTATAAAACAAGCTAGGGATAATTATAATTATACAACTGAAGATGAACTTGCAGTTATTGCTAGTAGTATCTTTGAAGAAATGCTCTCACCAGTAGAGAAATATTATACTAAACATAATAATAATGAATTATGTAATATAATACGCGAAAGTTAGCATGACAGAACATGAAGAATTAAAAAATGCTATTGAACTAATACGCAGATATTTAAATTCATATGAAGAATTAGATATTGATGAATATCTAAAAATGTTTGGTGTACTTAACGATATTAAAGCATTAATAGAAAAAGACGAGAAGAGTTTCTTATTATTAAAATTATAAATTCTGGTTTTAATATAACACCTCCCGTTATTTATATTGGAAGACCATCTATTTATGGTAACCCCTATCCAGTGAGAAAGTCTAAGTACACCACTAAAGTATATACATTAAGTGAAAGTTTAAAACTTTATTATCAAGCTGTGCAATACAATAAGATTGATATATCGCAATTAATTGAAAGCTATAAACAAAACAATTTCTTAATAATGTCATGTTACTGTGGTAATTTTGAATTACATGATAAAGACCAATCATTAGATAATTTAAGATGTCATGGTCAAATAATAGCTCATTGGATATTTAAAAAAACAGCTTGACATTTTACTTTTTTTATTGTATATTACATGCATT
This sequence comes from Minisyncoccota bacterium, assembly GCA_041660345.1. Taxonomy (GTDB): domain Bacteria; phylum Patescibacteriota; class Minisyncoccia; order Phycocordibacterales; family UBA9973; genus UBA9973. Next base: position 47,148 of record JBAZWP010000001.1, on the reverse strand, counting down.
ATGAGATATGGTAAAATTAAATTTTTCGCTCACAGAGCTTTAAAAGGTGAACCAATACCCCTTTTTGTCGATAATAGACTTAATAGGGCTATTGAAAATCACATTAATAAAATTCGAGAAGCTCAAACTAAAAGGACTAAACTATGCCATCGACAGTACAACGAATTCAGAAGCTTGGGTTAATTAACCCACCATCATATATTCCTGGTAGCATCGCCTACGAAGCTATTGTAGGTTCAGTTAGCTACGGTGTAAGTGATGATACGTCCGATATGGATGTTAATGGGTTTTATATTCCACCTAAATACATTGTTTTCCCGCATACTGCTGGAGTTATTAATGGATTTGGGTCAAAGAAAAAAGAGGAAGAAGAACATAAAAAAGATCCATGGCAACAGCATCATGTTGTCAATAAGGACGAAAAAAGAAAATACGACTTCACAATGTATGGTATTGTAAGATGCTTCCAACTTTGTATGGAAAATAACCCCAACATGGTTGACCTTTTATTTGTACCACCTCGTTGTATTCTTCACATTACACGAGTCGGTGAAATGGTACGCGAAAATCGACATATCTTCTTACATGCTGGTTCATTCCAAAAATTCAAAGGATATGCACATAGCCAACTTCATAAGGCTAAAGATAAAGAACATGAAGGATTAAACGAATTAATAGAATTTGAAGGTGATAAGCTTATCCCACATACATTACAATTAAGTGAAGTTCAATCTGAATTTGAAAAGCGTGGTACTATTCAAGTACTTAGCCACCTTAATGATATTGATATAGAAGCGTATAAAAATTTATATCAAAGAACTGTTGAAGGATCTAAACGAGCTGAACAAGTAAAGATAATAGGGTTTGATGTTAAGTTTTTATATCATGTTGTAAGACTTGCATTAGAATGTGAACAAATCCTTATCGAAGGAACGCTTGACCTTGAGCGAAATAGAGAACAGCTTAAAACAATTCGTCGAGGCGAACGCTCTATTGAAGATGTTGAAATTTGGTATAAAGAAAAAGAACTTGAATTAGAAAGGATGTATCATAACGCTATTGAAACAAAGCGTTTACCATATGGTCCTGACGAAAAAAGAATTAAAGAACTGTTATTAAACTGTCTTGAAGAACACTATGGCTCATTATCAAGTGCAGAAATCATTCGAGAAGATGAGTCTATTCGTGCATTAAGAAGCATTAAACAAATTATTGATGGAGTGAAAGGATTACAATGACAACTAAAAATGTCACTAAGACGCATAAGATAAAATATTTAAAAGGATTTTGTAAGGATATCTGCCCTGAATTAGATTATAAAGACGTTAATCCTTTATGTATGCTATATAAAATAAACTTGACTTTTTCACATGAAATTATAGGTGATATGGATTACGGTCAAGTAGAGAGATGTAAAAAGTGTATTAAAGAAAACAAATGAAAGAAAGCTATAAGCAAAAGTATAAAAAGCTTAAACTAATCTTCGATAAATTAAAGCAAGACTTAGAAGATGGTTTAAGTGTTAAGGTGCGACTAGAAAATAATGAACTAAGATTTATTTCTTATGACCACAGTATAACAACAACTTCTAAGGATGCACGTACATATAAATATGAAATACCAAACTCTACAATTAGCGTTAGTGGCTCTACAGTTGATGACTATATAATTTCATTAAAAGGGAAATCAAATGGACGAACATATCGACACGGTTGAGAAAGAAGTAATTCCAGACACGTATAATTTCATAACTACTTTAACATCTCAGGATGTTAAATTAGAATTTATTATTGAAAATTTACAAGCACTTAAAGAAGACTTTAAAGATACAAATGTAGTTGTATTTGGTAGCTTAACGTTTCTTGAAAAGGAGAAAGTAAAATGACAAAATTTGTTGATACAGTAATAGTAGCTGCAGCATTACTTACTGTTTGGTTTTTAATGTCTTGTACTATTCAAACAAGTACACCAACATCACCTGAAAATAAATTAAATGGCAAAACAGAAATAGTCGCTAGTATAGATTCTAATTTTCTAGAAGATACAGAAATAATGCGATATGAAAACGATGAGGTTATTTGTTATATTGTTAGAGCAAGTGATCCAAATTCAGTTAGTTGTCAATTTAAAAATGAAATGAAAAAATGTGAAAGCGGTAGTGAGTATTAGTTGTGCCTCAATACGTAAAACATGACTTATGGGATTTAAAAGATAAGCTTAAGATACATGCTTGTATAACCATTAATGGCTTTGTTAAAAAGAATGGTGAAGCTGTTATGGGTCGAGGATGTGCTTATGAAGCATCCCAGAAGTATCCAGGGCTCACTTTTAAAGTTGGTTCAATACTAATGCAAGAAGGTGACCCACATGTTAATATAATCAATAGCGACTTAATAATGTTCCCTGTTAAACCTAGGTTTAGGTTAATATCTAGTTTAGATGAAGTCGTACCACACCAAAGACATAAATATAAAATTGGTGATAGGGTGCCTGGATTCGCATGTATTGCTGATATTGATATAATCGAGCAGAGTTGTGTTGAACTAAAAGAATTAAATATCCCAGCAATATTACCATTTCCGGGTATTGGTTATGGTTTTTTAGATGCCGCTAAAGTAAAAGAAATTTTAGATAAGCATTTATCAAATAAAATTGTAGTAGTATATAGGTGATATAAATGTCTGAAAAAATAGCAATATACGCTGGCTCATTTGACCCATTAACATATGGTCATATTGAAATTATCAAACGTGGATTGAGAATATGCGATAAACTTATTATAGCAGTTGCTCAAAACATTAGTAAAAAATGCTTTTTCTCTCCTGAAGAAAGGGTAGATATAATTAAAAGGTGTATGCCTTATATAGAAGTTGTAATATCAGACGAGCTTTTAGTTAACCTTGCAAAAAAGCATAATGCTACAATATTAATTCGTGGCATGCGCTCTATAGCTGATTTTGAATTTGAATCAACCATGTCTTTTATAAATAAAAAACTAGATAAAGATATTGAAACAATATTTATAATGACAGATCCAGCATACTCTTATATTAGTTCAACTGCAGCTAAGGAAATATTTCACTTCGGTGGTTCACTTAAAGATATAGTCCCTGATGAAGTGGTAAAAATGATGGAAAGGAAAAAGAGATGAGTGATAAATGTATAGGATGCCATTTAGACTGGTGTGGTATAAGCTACCATAATATTAATGGTATTACATATTCATTTTGCATTAATTGGTGTGCGTTTGATATAGTATATCCTATAACATTAACATTATATGAAGCACGTAATTTAATAATAGAAGATGTAAAAAATAAAATGAGGGCGAATTTATGGTTGATAGAGTAGGTAATGCGGCTTTTTTTGGTGGGTTAGCATTTTGTTTTACACTTCAAAATCCACTTGGGTTTTTCTTAATGTTTATATGCTTTGGTATATGTGTAATTTGTGATGATGTAAAAGAGGGTAAGGTTAAATTTACTATGGAATTTATAGATATACTAACATGTGTTGCAGTATTTGGTTTTATTTTAGTTGGATTAGGTTATGTTGCGTGGTATTATTCGTATATAAGCGTGTAAAATGAATAAACAAATTAAAATAGGTATCGATTGGGAAGTAGAAGACAGCTGGGATAGCTGGCACAATATTGAAGTTGAATCACCTTTTGATGTTTATATCTATAAAGCTATAGAAGATTGGGTACAAAACCATTACTCAGGCGATTTAGAAGCTGGTGAAGAATATCATGTATTAATTGAAGTGGATGGTATTCAAAAAAAATATGTGGTAGTATCTAGAACAGATATAGTACTATCCGCATTCGAGGAAAAATAAAATGAATGAATTTATAACTAAGATTAAGTTGCTTTCAAAAAAGTATCGTTTAGACGAAGGTTACTTAATAGATTATATATATAGCGATCTTAAAGATAAAGACACTGCACTTATTTTAAGCTATGTAAAATGGTTACAAAATAAATATAAAAGAAGTATAAACCTTTTAGGTGGTGGAACATGGACGCTTGGTTGTAATGAACGCAGCTGCCCATTATGCGCTGTTCACGGTAATTCTTTTTCTAAAATCAGTTATAGATGTAATAGTTGCCCTTTAGTTAGCTGTTGTACTGAAACAGACTTTAAAACTGGTAATAAATTAAATCATTGGACAGAAATACAATATAATAATAACAAAAGAGTTTTGATTAAAAAATTAGAAGAGTTTATTTGTAAAATTAAACCTATAAAGCATCGTGCGCTTATCAATAAGACAGAAAAAATATTAAAGAAATTAGTAAAGGATTAATTATGAATGAATTTATAAAAAGAATAGAAGAACTTTCAGATAAATACCCAATCGTATACGATAAATTACTTCATTACACATATAAGTATCATAATAAAAAAGATGGTGATATAGCACTTATTATTAGTTATATAAAGTGGCTTCAAAATAATCCTAGTGATGAATGTATAGATAATGATAGTTGGGAATTAGGTTGTAGAGATAGCACATGTCCACTATGTTCATTTCATTATAGTGGAAGTAATAACTCTCATAAGTGTCATGAGTGTGTATTAAATAATTGTAATAATGGTAGTGCTTGGCATACAGCGTACGAGTATCATAATAAAAAACCATTACTAAAAGACCTTAAGAAAGCTATTATTAAAATTAAAGGTGACCACGATAGTATACTATATAAACTAGAACTAAACTTAAAACAAATAAGTAAGAAGAGCTAACATGTTTAATGATGTTGTTATGATAGGGAATGAGAAATGGGAATTTTCACAAGGTGGTGATCATCGTTGTATGATATGCTTAAAGAATAAATTTGATATTATCTATAATAAAGATAAGCAACAATTATGCTTTGAGTGTGTTAGACATTATCGACAAGAGGTTTTATTAAAAGAAATGATTAGTGTATTTACTGATATAAGTAATAAAATGGTTAAGTAGTTGCTAAAAATACCATATATATGGAAATAAAAAGTGATACATTTTTATATTGGTTAGGTTTTACTATACTATCAGTTGTAGTGAATATTGGATTAGTTTATTATATATTTTATGACCATAAGCCTGAACCTATATATGGTGAAAGCACTTATACTATTGTAAAAGATAAGCCTGTTTATTTATTAGGGAAATTACCTAAAGAGATTCAAGATATTGCAGATAAGTATAATGCAACAATCGATAAGATAATCTATATCGAAGCTGAAAGTACTTATTATGGTAAGCCTCAAGTTATAACTCAAAATGTATCAGGTCAATGTGTAGACAATAAGTGCCCACCAACTTCATTAACATTCAGTGATTTTCATATAAAAGGGTATGCTGATGCTGCAACAGGTTATGTTGATTATACTTTAAATCAAAAGTTTAGAGAAAACATATACACTACAAAGCATAGTCGATTTCCTTATATGCCAGCTGAGTACACTATAGCTGAAATATATGAATTAGATGATAAAGGAAACAAGCTACCCATTAAGATCACGGATATGCAAGTTCAAAAGAACGTTGATCTACTCTTGTTTAATCCTACATTAATGGGTGGCGTTTCCTTTCCTAATTCTGCAAATATTTATGTTAATATATTCGATGTCACATTAGCGTGGCCTGAATTTGTCGCTAAAGTATTACAACCTGAATCAATATCATTATTAGGAATTGGTGCATCTAAAGGATTTATTAAAGATTTTAATGATAAAGGTGTCTATTTAGCAATCACACCTATTGGATTTAATTTGATTAACTTTACAAGTTTATTACATGATACATATATTTCACCAACTATTAACACAGATTTAAAAAGTGTGTATATAGGTGGTACGGTGTCAACTAAGTTTTAAACTTGATGAGGAGAAATAATGTTAAAATTTTTGAAAAGCTTATTTAAGTCTAATGAAGAAAAAGCTAATGATTTAATGAATGCTATTAAAAAAGATGCAATTTATTATGGTCATCGTTCAGGTATTCAATTTATAACAGAAAGTGAACCCATCCTAAGAATACCCGAAATAAAAGAATTTAGGGAAAAAGGTAATGCTGACAGGCTTGTTAAAGCGTCGTCTGATTTATTACAGCTTGGACTAGACGCTGTTCCTATCTTAGAGTCTATAGTTAATGAACCTGAATGTGAATATTTCCTAGATAACTTTTCTGAAATATTTGAAAAATGTGACAAAGCTACTTTAATAAGATTAGCTAATAAGCTCTTTAAAAATAATAATTTAAGAGCAAAAGACATTTTAGAAATTCTTCCTTCAAAATATGAAATAACTATTGTCGAAAGACGCTCTATAGAAATAGAAATATGAGTAATATATTATCAAAAACAGCTTTGTATTATACTATTATGATTCCACATTTACCTGAAAATAAAATAGGTAAAATGGGTATATATGAAAAGTGGATCGGATTTTATACAAAAGAAGGTATAGTTTATCAAGCTACTAGTTGTGAATTAGACTGTGATAAAAGGTTAAAGTATAAAGCTGGTGAAGACTTATATCTTAATCCTAAAACACATAAAGTAAGTAATCGAAAAAAAGGATTATGGTGTGGTAAAGTTTTACAGGATAGTTTTAGACAATCATTAGTTAAAGCAAAGTTAAATTAAAATCTAAATAAGTGTATATTTAATATATGAAAGCATATATTAGAAGTAAATGGTACGAAGTTGAACATATGCCTAAATCACAGTGCGTTAAAAGAGAATGTAATGGTATGGGCGTATTAAAAAGAAATTATAATGGACCTGGTATAACTTTACCTTGCCCATGTCTAGGTAAAGTAATTGATGTTGAAACAGGATTAGAAATCTCAAAAAAGGAGAAAAAGAGTGCTAAACAATAAATATGAAAATGAAATTTGCCTTAAAACTTTAAAGGAATTGCCTTTCTCTACAACAAGCTATTATGACAGAATTGAAGACGTCTTTAGTAATAGAATGATGGAAAATGTCAGTATTGATATTAGCAAGATATGTCGCCTGATTGGTTTAAAAGGTGCTGTATGGGCTTCCGGTGTATTACTCAAACCAACCCTTATGAAATTCAATTTAGAGTCCTTGGAGTACTTATTTAAGAAGTATTTGGATGAAAAGCAAAGAGATACTGAAACACTTGATTGTATTAATTTAGTACGAAGATATCTAATGGATAAAAACCATGATGAAAATAAGATGATTCTCGAGGCTGGTAGAACATCTAAACTTTTAAATCGAAATATATCTAAGATGCAGCCTTCGCATGAGAAGAGTATAAAAGAGGCTTTATACCATTTAGAACGATGTGTAATTGAATCTGGTAATACTTTTTTAACTGAATACTATACATCAATGGATAAGCTTATTTCAATATATGTAGTAGAAGATGAAGCTGACGACCTAGAGACAATACTTATAGCATCTTTTACAAAATAAATATAGAATTATAAGGCTAGTTTACCACACGGTAATTTGGGTTTATTCTCAGTTATTAGTGATAGGTTCTAGCCTTTTTTATTGCTAAAAAAAGACTTGACAAATGATTTTTTTTGGTATATAATGTGTTTCATAAATAAGGAGATACAAATTGAAAACAGCACAAGAATACAGACAAGAAGCAGAACAATCAAGAAACAGAAGCCAAGAATCATTTGAAAGAAGTGATACTGATGGGTTTTTAACTCAGTGGGCGTCTGATTTATCGGCAAGACTTGCAGATACTCGTGCAGTCATCCTTGAAAATGGTGGTAAAGCTAATTTTTGTGGTCTCTATGAAGGTACAAGACGAGTGGCAGCAAAACTCATAAATGGTCAGTTTGGACTATGCTGGCTATTAGATGATGCAGAGGCTACCAAATTTGGTCGTAAATTCATACCTGAAGGTGGTAACAGCAAGATTCAAAAGAAACTAGGTCTTTGCGAATGCGGCGAAGTTGCAAATGCATGGGCTGTATTAGGTGGTAGTGGTCATGGTTTAAGTGGAACTTGTGGAGTTGTGATATATCGAACAGGCGATAAGTGGGGATTAGATTCTGAAATTTGCTAATGAAAGGGTAAAACAATGGATGCTATTAAAAAAGAACCGAAAAACTTAGCAATCATCGATAAAATCAAAACTGATATAGATAAAACAGTTACTAAATATAACTGTGATATCTGTAAATTAATCCAAGATACACCTTGTTGCCATTTAAATAATCATAATGCAACTAATGTATGTGACTGCTGCGATATTAAAAGAAAGCCAGCATGCTGCATTAGAAAAGATATTGATAAACCAGAAACACCAATGAAAAAATGGGAATACGAAAAAATATGTGAAAAGCATGGTGTTGATCCTTATGGTCATGGTGGGATTTACTGGTGTATTACAGATCAAGTCCCAGTATTCCTTTTCCACGATATTAAAAGAAAAAAGTATACAATCTGTGTAGCAGGTAATCCCGAAAAATATGCTACATACCAAAGATTCATTCACACTTTTGAAAACGATAACAAACAAGCTGCAATCGATTACATTACTGATTTTAGGCTTAATTGGGATAACCGTATAATTGAAGTTAATGGTAGAACCAAAGAAGACGATGAACTTGATGAAGCATGTAAAAAATATAACATTATTGAAAACGAGGGATAATATGAAAATTAAAAAAGGGACAGTCAAGGATTTAACTAAAGAAGAAAAAGCAAAACTTGAAGAAGTATTACCTGGTGCTGCAGCTTGGGAATTTATATACAAAAGTCAATCAAATGACCATGCACACACTGTCAGTTTTGCAAACCACCTTTTTGAAGAAAACAAAAAGCTTCAGGAAGAAAACAGGTTGCTTCGTGCAAAGCTGCATCGAATAATGAGTATAAGTGTAGGTGATATTGCTTTTGCAATTCAAAATAAGGATCGTGAGTTATGAAAAAAATGGAAATTAGAATAGTGGGAAATTCAAATACTATAAGTACCGAATGGGAAAAAGTATCTGTTCCAGAAGATTTAGAAAATTATGATGATTGGAATAAATTTGCAATAAATATGTTTATGCGTAAAAAGCATGAAACTTTATCTATTCTTCCATTCACTGGTCATAAAGTAGATGTTGCTATTCGATATGAAGGTATCGAAAAAATATATACAGTTGTTGCTAAGGTTGCATGGGATTGTGACGTTATAACAAAAGGATAAATAAAATGACTGAAAAGACTGAAAATTTATATTTACAAGTAGACCCTACAACAGTACTAGTAACATACATTTGTAAATCATGTAAAAAGGAACAAATGTGTAAAATAGATTTAAACAGCTTTTCGAGAAAATTTAAAGGCGACATAGATTTTAAAGATCACATGTTTGTTGTAACATGCTCGGATTGTAAAAATTCAAATAGAATAAAGTTATCATAAGGGTTATAAAAAATGGAAAATATAAAAGCTTGTTTCGATAAAAATTTTAAGGGCAAACCAGTTAACTGTGTCTACTGTGATTTATATTCGTTATGTCCTAATAAATTTGTATACGATAAAAAAGAGCAAGAATGGAAAGACTCAAGTCTATTTCGAGAACTGCTAGAACATTTTAATAGCGTATATAGTTATTTTGATATAGCATCAACAGATCCCGGTGTTCGACCAACCTCACGAGTTGAAGACTATTTCCAACGTAAGTATATATATGGAAATGCGCTTGATAATTTAAAAATATCAACGTCATTTAAAGACTTTGCAAGATTAACACATGACCAAACAATACTAGACGAAATAGCAAGAATGAAGTCAAGATTTCCTTTAATCTTTAACGATTGGATATAAAATGAAAATTTATAGCGCAAATGTTGAAATATTCTTGTATAGGACAGCTCCAACTGATGATGTTGATTCATGTAAGAAATGTCCTTTATTTAGTGAAATAGATAATGCTGATGGGTGTATTCAACCATCATGCAATCATCCAGATTACAATGATTATACATTTAAGACAGCGCAAGAGATATGCTGGAAGAAGCATTTTCAATATGCAACATATCAAGATATAGCTTGACAAATGCATTTTTTTAGTATATAATGCTTTCATAAAATAAGGAGATATAAAAAATGGGTTTGGGTATATCATTTTTCGCAATCAAAAGGGATTCATTAGAAACCGCACCTAAGGCGGTACAAAACTTTGTGAAAGACTTTTTTGAAGAAAGAAATATCTTTGGTGTACCGTGTTATGTTGCGGTAGACTGTGAGTCTAAATCACCGTGGATGTATATGGATGATGAAAAGTATACCGAAGGACTCACCGACGAAGATATGAGTGAATGTGGTGTATTCACTTGGTTTAAGAACCATACCGAAAACGATGTTTTTGAGTATTATTGGAGTTAAAAATGATCTATGTAACTGGTGATACACACGGAATGCACGATATAGGTAAGTTCGATGTCTTTAAAAAGACACGAGGTGAAAAGCTTACTAAAAACGACTTTATAATTGTGCTAGGTGATTTCGGTGTATTTTGGGAACCATCACTACAAGGATTGGCTCACCCTAATGAATTAAGGTTAATTAAGTATTATTCTGATTTACCATGGACAACTTTATTCTTAGATGGTAACCATGAAAATTTTGTAAGAATAAATGAATTTCCAATTATAGATTATAATGGTGGTAAAGTTAATAAGATAAACGATTCTATATACCATCTTCGACGTGGTGAAGTGTACAATATAAATGGTAAAATTATCTTTACAATGGGTGGTGCGCTATCTATCGATAAAGGTAGGCGTATAGCATATAAGTCATGGTGGCCTGAGGAAGAAATTACAAGTGATGAACTGAAACACGGTTTAGCCACTCTTAAGCGATTCAATAATAATGTTGATTACGTACTTACACACACTGTTTACGAATCAGCTATAGATGAAATAAGAGAAATATCAGGTTTAAATCTATCTTATAAGCGAGATAGCAGCACTGTTGCACTTCAAGCTATCAAGGAAGTTATCGAATATAAGAAATGGTACTGTGGACATTTTCACGAAAATATGTATATACCGGATATCAATGGTAAGTTAAGGTTAGTGTATGAACGAATTATACCTTTAGGAGAATAAAATTATGATGCCAAATACAGTAAAAGATGAATTTGCTTTAGTTATGGAAATGATTAAAAAGGGTGAAATACCAAAACCAACTGGTATACCTACAGGTTTTACAAAACCAACACTTTTCCCACTAGCACCATTCTCAAAAAAAGACTGTATGTTTTGTGATAACGAAGCAATAGCAGAAGTTGGATGGGGTAACACTTCAATAAGGTGCTGTTCAGATCCACTTTGTGTTGAAAGAGCTTATAATTTCGCTGAGAGCTGCAATACAGTTGAAAAAACTGAATTTCAAAGGATAGCTGAACCTATTGAAAGCATCCTTAACCTAAAAGACTGTCCTTATTGTGGAGAGCGTGTAGTAAATATGCTTGCACACCTTAAAGAATCAGAATCATGCTTTCACAAATTCACAGAAGAAAACTTTAGGTCACTAGCATACTTATGGGTGCATGGGTTTGAATTAGACATATCCTATAAAGATGGTACTAAACAAACTATAAAAGGGTTTTAAGTTTATGAAAGAACTTGCAAACGCATTAAAGAATGTAAAGTTAGCTAACGTAAAAGAAATGGTAGATACAGCTGAAAAGAAGCTAACTGAAGAAGAACAAAGAAAAAAGAATAGACACGACCACCTTATATATGAATCTAAGAAAACATTTGAAATTATGAGATCTATTCGCTCAGGATTGAGCGTTCTTACCAACCCAACTGGTCTAGGAGGCATTTCTTTTAGAAGTCCTAAGGAAGCTCTGCTTTTTGGTGCAATGCTCGCACCTGAAGCAGATAAACACATAAATGACGTTAAAAAATTAAAGTGTTCATATTGTGGTGATATAGGTTCGTCTCGAATGGCCGCAGTCGCTTTCCATGGTGAACTTATGCGAAAACAACCTAATATGGCGTTTATGATTAACGATGAACTTAATGCGAAATTTTTAAAAGAACTTAAAGAAGGTACTGGCGTTATTATAGACTCCTTTAAATTAGGTGAAGAAGATATGCATATTTGTAATGCATGCAGGGAAAAGCTTATAGCTGAATGGGAAAACGAATATGAATGCTATCAAAGTAAACTAGAAGCAATAGATAGAGAATTAAGTGAATTAAGCGGTATGAGTAAAATTTTTAAATAGGATTAGATAATGGAATTATTTGTATCGATACTAGCAATAATTAGTTTATATGCAATAGTAGGTGAGGAGCTTCTTAATATAATGGATAAAGATATTAAAGAAGAAATAAAAGATGAAATAGTCACCTTTGATGATTTATTACTAATTGAGAAAAACGCACCCGATTTACTATTAGAAGAACAAGAATCTTTCCTAGAATCAAAGCGTAAGCTTAATCAGGAAGCTTGGAAACCAGCATGGAGTACCAATATGAAAAAATATAATATCAAAAATAATAATACCAATGTAAGGTTAGTAGTAAAATGAAAAGCTTATTTGAACAATTAAAAAAAATAGGACAAACTAAGTTAACTGAAGATGACATTAGGATTATTTGTGATGATTTACATTTTCATATCCTAAAGGATCTTTATGGTAATAATCATAATTTATTCAGTTTACTAGCAAATTGGCTTTCTTATATAAAATGGGAACAAAATGAGATTAATAAAGATGGGATTTGGTCACTCGGTAGAGACGGAGATACATGCGCTTTATGTCAAGTTTATGGTCACAACTTTTCATGTAGGGGGTGTGTTTTAAAATGTAACATATTTAAGACTTCGGCATGGAAAAAAACGTCGGCATATCATAAACCCAAACCGTCAAAAAATGATTTAGTTACACAATTAGAAAGAGCTCTTGAAAAGAAATGTGCTTCTTATGGTGGGAATAAACAAGAGCTAATTAAAAAAGCAAAGGAAATTTTAGAAAAGAAAAGATTTTTAATATGACAAAAGAACAAATTCAAAAACAAATAGAAAATAATAGAGAAAAATTATATAAATTAATGGATAAAAATAGTGTAATTAATAATAAAATAGCTGAACTTAAATGCACATTGTTCACACTACAATGTAATTACATTGAAAGAGATGGTAAGCTATATGATATTATGGAATCTAATAGACCTGTTGCATTAATTCTAAAGGTGCGTAAATCAGACTATTGGACATGTAGAAATCTAAACTGTAAAAATAAGTGTAGTGGTGAATGGGGAGATGTTTGGGAATGTAAAGATAAAGCTAAAAACACATTAGTAGTTAAAAAAGAAAATATTTTTACTTGACACTTTAGCTTTAACATTTGTATATAGGATAAACAAGGAGATATATGATATTCGAGATATTGATAGTTACTTTATCATTTATAGTTATATCGTTTATTTTAACTCAAATAACTATACCTTTAATATTGGGGACTGAGTTATTTTGGATATTTAAACCAAACTCACCAGCTATGAAATATTTTAGGTTATCAAAAAAGATTAAGATATCAGAACTAGAGAAAGAAATTCTTCAAAAAGAAAATGGTTCTTTAGAAGATTTTTTTGAATTAACAAATAAAAACAAGGAGAAAGAAAGAAGATGAGTAGAGAACCAATTACAGAATTAAGTGTTAGTAAAATCTTAGCTATTGCAGGAACAGTTTTAGCTGTTTTCTTCTTTAGTTACATGGGGTGCAGCGCCTTTACAAAGGTGGATGCTGGGGAGATTGTTGTAATACAGCACCCGTTTGATGGTGATTTAAAGGTTGCGTTATCACCTGGGTTGAAGTGGACACAATTTGGTAAATCCACGACATATAAGAAAAGCTTTCAGTACTGGTTTTCAAAAGCATTAGACCAAGGTAACGAAGCCGACCAGTCTATTAAAGTAAGATTCAACGATGGTGGTCATGCTTTTATAAGTGGTGGTGTCCGTATTGACTTACCATTAGACGAACTTAAAATGATTCAGATACATACACGATTAGGATCACAATTTGCTATTGAACATGAGCTTATAAGACCTGTTGTTGAAAAGTCTATTTATATGACTGGTCCTCTTATGAGTTCAAAAGAATCATATGCTGAAAAGCGCAATGACTTAATAGCATTTATTGAAGACCAATCAAGTAAGGGTGTTTATAAAACTATTGGTAGGGATGTTAAGATAAATGACCCTATGACTGGTATTGAGAAAACTGTAACAGTTGTAGACCTTGTTAAAGATAATAACGGTAATATTAAACGACAGGAAGAATCACCTATCACCACATTTGGTTTGAAAATGTATGCACTATCGTTAACATCGATTGATTATGATGCAACTGTTGAAACTCAGATTAAATCACAGCAAGAAGCAATCATGCAGGTTCAGACTGCAATGGCTAACGCTAAGAAAGCTGAACAAGACGCAATCACAGCAGAGAAAAATGGGCAGGCAAACGCTGCCAAGGCTAAGTGGGCACAAGAAGTTGATAAGGCAACTGCTGTAACCAAAGCACAGCAGAACTTAGAAGTTGCAACATTAGATAAGCAAGCCGCAGAACAAGAAAAGACAGCAGCTATACTAAGAGGGCAGGGCGAAGCTGAAGCTCGAAAGTTAATCATGAATGCCGACGGTGCTCTTGCTGTTAAGCTCGAAGCTTGGAAAGCTGTTAATAACACATGGGCTACTCAGATTGCAAACTATAAGGGTGCTTGGGTTCCTGGCATCGTTATGGGTAGCACATCTGGTAGCAATAATGCCGCAATGAATTTCATGGATTTAATGATGGCTAAAACAGCCAGGGATTTAAATCTTGAATTTAAGGCAAATAAGTAAACATTAAATTTGGGTGGGTGTAATTAAACACCCACCCCAACTACTAAAAAAGGAGATAAGAAATTGGAAGATGACGTAAGAGGCAACCGTAAAAGTGACCTTGTTTTAACACCTAATCAGTATGCTTATGTACTTGACGAGTCAAAAGGTCTTGTAAGCATATATGTAGGTCCTAACAAGACAAGTATTTCAAACACTGATAAACCTGTTATTTTCGATTCAAAAAGGAAACAGTTTATACCATCTGATCTTAATGGGTCAATCAAGAATTTCTCGATTGCACCAGAAGGCTGGTATGTCATTCTGTACAATCCTGCTGAAGAAAACAAGACACCTATCAGTGGTAACATTTCTAACATACCAAAACTCAATGTAGGTCGAAAGGTCAATATTCCTGGACCTGTCAGCTTCGCATTATGGCCTGGTCAAATGGCTAAAGTCGTTAAGGGACATAACCTCCGTTCTAATCAGTATTTGGTTGTTCAGGTATACGACGATAAGGCAGCAACCGAAAACTGGCAGACTGGCGTTGTAAAAGCAGCAGATGGTACTAAAACTGTACTTGAGAAAGCACCAACTCTTACAATGGGTCAAAACCTTATTATCAAGGGTACAGATGTTTCTTTCTATATACCACCAACAGGTATTAAGGTATTACCTGATAAGAACGACAATGAATTTGTTAGAAATGCAATAACGCTTGAAAGATTAGAATACTGCATACTTCTTGATGAAAATGGTAATAAGCGCTATATCAAGGGTCCTGAAGTGGTATTCCCAAGACCTACTGAATCATTTATTGAAAAAGACGGTTGCCGTAAGTTTAAGGCAATTGAATTAAATGAAATCAGTGGTATCTATGTTAAGGTCATTGCAGACTACGAAGAAAACGGTAAGAAGCATGTTGTAGGCGATGAGCTCTTTATCACTGGTAAAGAGTCGATGATTTATTTCCCACGCGAAGAACACGCTCTTATCAAGTATGGTGACCAGAATATCCATTATGCAGTTGCTATCCCAACTGGTGAGGCAAGATATGTGTTAGACAGACTTACAGGTAATATCAGCCTTAAGATTGGTCCTACAATGTTCCTGCCTGATCCTCGAAAAGAAGTTATCGTTAGAAGAGTGCTTGATACCGAAATGGTTGACTTGTACTATCCTGGTAATAAGTCAGCGCTTGATTACAACAGAAACCTTGCAAGCATTCAATCACAGAGCACAAGCAAAGATAATTTCGTCAGCGATAGAATGTATAAATCAGCAGTAGGCTCAAGAAGTGCTATGCTGGGTGATTCGCATATGGGTGACGAAATTGAAAGAAAAATCAACTACACAAAACCGCGTTCAATCGTACTTGATACTAAGTATGATGGTGCTGTAACAGTTGGTGTATGGACTGGGTATGCAGTACTCGTCACAGACAAGCGTGGAAACCGAAAGGTAGTAAATGGTCCTCAGACTATCCTATTACAGTATGATGAAACACTGGAATCACTTGAACTATCAACAGGTACACCTAAGACGGATAGAAACAAGGTTAAGACTGTTTACTTAAGAACACTTAACAATAAGGTATCCGATATAGTAACAGCTGAAACAAAAGACCTTTGCAATGTCGCTATTACACTGTCATACAGGGTTAACTTTGAAGGCGACTCAAAGAAATGGTTTGATGTAGAAAACTATGTAAAGTTCTTGACTGATCATACAAGGTCTTTAATTAGAAATGCTGTTAAGAAGCTCACGATTGAAAACTTCTACAATAACTCCATCGACCTTATCCGCGACATGGTTTTAGGTACAAGCAAAGATGGTAAGAGAACCGGTAGAGTCTTTACTGAAAACGGTATGAAGATCTACGATGTTGAAGTGCTTAGCGTTGATATTAACGACCCGCAAATCAACGACGCTTTAGTAAATGCACAGCGATTAGCTGTAAAGAGAGCTCTTGAACTTCAGAAACTAGAACAGAGCCTCGAATTTACAAAGAAAGAAGAAGGCGTATCTCAGGAAATCGCTATAATCAAGAACGCTACAAAGATTAAGTCTGTTGATTTGGCAATGGCTGAAGTTAATAAATTCAATGCATTAGATGAAGCTAAGCTTAACGCTAAGACATCTATTGCTAAGAAGGAACTCGACGCCGATAACGAAAGACAGCTTGTACTAGACGCTATTAATCAGTCTCAGAGAGAACGCAAACTTGCCGATGAAGAACAGAGACTTGAAATTGCGACTCAAGACCTGAAGCTGTTTATCGACAAGACAGAAGCAATGGCATCTTCCGAAGTAGTGAAGATGAAGGCAATTGGACCTGAACTTATCGCAGCTCTTGAAGCATTTGGTGACAAGAACTTGGTGGCAAAGGCTGCTGAGGCAATGGGACCACTTGCTATGCTGGGTGGCAGCAGTGTTGCCGAAGTATTGAATAACCTTCTTAAGGGCACTAAGCTTGAAGGTATACTGAAGAAGTAAAACGAAGGAAAGGTGACTGATAATCACCTTTCCTACTAATTTAAGGATATAAAAATGATATACTTTATTAAACTAATATTATTGTCTTTCAATAGTGTATTTAAGAAAAAGAAAAAAGTATACTTCCTAAGCCCTGTTCGATCAACTACACCTGAAATAACAAAGATTATGGAGGAGTATGTTAAGGATCTTGAAAATCAGGGATATGAAGTATATTGGCCAATGCGTGATACAGTGCAAACAGACACTAATGGTTTTAATATCTGTATGCAGAACTTCAAAGGTATGAAAGACGCAACTGAAATCCATACATATTTTCAAGAATCACAAGGTATTCTTTTTGATTTCGGTATTATATTCACGTTAAATAAACCATTGAAAATTATTAATACAGTTAGTAAGACTGCTACTAAATCGTTTACCAATGTTGTTATAACATATGCAGAAAGGAATCCAGTATGAGTGAAAAAAATACAAATATTCTTAATGTAAAAAAGAAATCCAAAATAATAGCACTAAAATATATTAGTAATCATTTAGGAAACAATATACTTGAGCTCTTAGAATTCTTAACACCATTCCCAGAATTTTCTATTAGATTAAATCCTAAAAATATAGTAAAAATTATTACACCTACTTTAGAGCATGAGTTACATCAAGATATTACTTATATACTAATTGAAAGCTTCGATAGTCGTACAAATTCATTAAGCGCCTTAACTGAAAAAGAATTTTTTGATGTATACGACATTGATTGGGGTAAAAGAGAAACATTAAACAAATGAAAGTATTGTTTGAAACAATCGATATATTTGATATTGAACCCGAACCATATACAGTTGATTACCATGTGTTGGGTTATAGAACACAAGTTATATATCAAACCATAGAGGTTGATACACTTAGTGGTGATATATTAGATAAAATGTATTATGAAGCGTGCTTTAAATGGAATGGTCGTAAAACAATTTGGAGTAAAGAGGATGGTTGGGATATAGACCAGAAAAGAGTATTAAAAGCTTTTAATCGCATTAAGGAGAGTTTAAAATGAGTGATTTATGGGAAATGCCATCTAGAGAAATAGATGATTATAAAAAAGGCACACAGCTTTTAATATATGGAATGCATTTAGCTGAATGGGTAAGAACGCGGTTTTTATCTTATGATGAAGCTACATTAATAATGCAAATATTCCGTAAAGAAATTCGTGTATTTAATGGTGAGCATGCATTTTATGCTACATGGGATCAGCATATTAGTTATGCACTACATAAAGCACATAAAGAATCGTTAGAAAGACATATCGAAGTAATAAAAGAAGATAAAGAATTAAGAGATGATGGATCATTAGCTAATATGTTTATAATGCTTGAGCTTTTTAGAGTGTGGTGCTTATGATGACTAAAGAAGAAGCAGTAGATTTATTAATATCTATTGATCCCGAAATTCAATATACAAACATCACTTTTGTAGAAGAAAATGATGATAGTGTAACTATACAACCAAACGATTTATATACATTTTTAGTTCTAACTGGGATTATTGAATCAAGTCGTGCAAACTGGGAAAAGTATAAAGAACAAAATACTTATGATACAGAAAAAGGTACAATAACATTTAAGGACGGTAAGATATATATTCAATTATACCAGAGTTTAAAGTATATTAATATAAAGTTTAGCATAAATTTATGACAATATATATATTAACATCAGGTTGTTATTCGGATTACCGTATAGTTGGGGTAGTTTCTTCTGAAGGTAAAGCGAAATCACTAATAGCATCTCATTTTTGTGAAGATTATGAAGAATATGAAACAGATAATTTAGGTGAGTACGCCCTTAAAAAAGCAGCACTACCTGAATACCATATCATTATGAATTTAAAAACAGGTGATGTTGATGAAATAGTATCATCTGATTTTCAATCAATACAACCAGATATAGAGTATGATAATTATAATAAAATAGCAACACCTAAATATATGGTCTTAACTAATTTTTACAATCATATTAATCATAAGCGTTATGAAGTTATAATAGCTGTTATGCAAGGTTATGATAATCAAGAGCATGCAATTAAAGTTTTAAATGAAAAGAGAATTCAATTAAAATTAAAATACCCTAACGAATGTTTAGTACATAGATCATGGTATATAGATATAGAAACTTTAGAAAAATTAGTAATATAAGGATATCTGGATGGAAACATTATTTGAAGAAATAACTAAAATTAAGATAAAATTAACTCTTCCTAAGATAACTAAAATAATACTCAGTATAAATAATGAAGTATTACATCAAACAGATAAAATATTAGGTGGTATGTACACATTTGTAGAAAAAGTAGAATATGATGAGGACACTGATTTAATTGGGTTATACTTATCTTATATTAAATGGAATCAAAATAAAATAAATAAAGCAGGCTTTTGGTATTTAGACAGAGGTGGTGATACATGCGCTCTTTGTGCTTTATACAGTTATCAATGTCCACAATGCCAAACTTGCTATTTAAAATGTAACGAGGATAGTTCACCTTGGAGGCTTACTAGGTATAGTGGACCTGATTTTCATAAACCTGACAAAACAAAACTTGTTAAACAATTAGAATTGTGCTTAAAAGAACGATGCGACAATTATAAAGGTGATAGAAAAGAAATCGTTAAAAAAATAAAAAGTGCATTAAAATATGATGCGTCTTTTGTAAAAGTTGTTAAGGCTAAACAAGTAGTATGATAGTAAATAAAGATAACCTCGAGCGAATACAAGGATTTGCTAAAAACGCATTTAAGGACCATATACTAACCGAGATAACTAGTAACACTATATATTGTCACAAGGAAGGTACAATTACATATTCATACTATGTGACATATCAAGGTGGTTACCTTATCATTTATGGTGATATAGGTCATGCAATATTTAGAGTTGACCTTACCATGATAAGATCAAAAAGATTCAAAGGATTTTGTGAATCGAATTATGATTATATTTTCGGTAAGCTATTAGATGACAAAAATTATTTAGAATATGATAAAGACGAAGCTATAAGAATAATTTCAGATATAAAAGAAATCAGCGCTGAAGAAGTTGAAGAAAACTATCATGTTCAAACAGAACAAGACTACTATGATAATGATATAATCGATTTATGGGATTATGATGCGCCTTTTTCATATTCATCAAAAATAATATGGATTATTGAGGCACTTAAAAAATTAGGTGATTTACTAGTTCCATTTGAGGAAATACCAATAGGTGCTGTAAAATAAAGCTTGACATTTTAATTTTTTTAGTTTATAATGTGTTTCATAAATAAGGAGATTAACATGTACAACCCAAAAAATTTAAATGTTGAAGAAGAAAACGATATTAACAACCAACTAGTGTGCCGCATCGATGGTAAAGATGTTACTCGAGGCGACTTACTGAAAGCGTTTAATAAGGTTTGCGATCCAAAAGACTGGAAAGCACAGATTTCAGCATGGGTCAATGTTGAAGATATTCCTATAACATTGGCTGCTATAGAGTTTTTCACAGCTACCAAAGGTAGCTATGATGAGAATTTAGATTTTGTCAACTATGTACAAGGTATCACTACCGATAAAATGGTAAGAATGCATCTTATCAAGGCTGATGGCTATCGCTTAGGACCTGCCGAATGAAAACTTCAAAAAGGTATTATATAGGTAAAACGGATACTGCCACTAATACAGATAAATACTGGTCTGGGGAAGAATGGGTAGATAATATTAAAGACGCTAAAAAATGGAAAAAAGAAGTGAATTGCGTAGATACTTTATTTTTAATGTTTAACATTATAGATATAAATCCAGATAAACTTGGAATTGAATTTTACACTGCTTATGAAGATTAAAAATGAATAAAGTAAAACTAAAACTAACTGATTATAATAGCCTAAAATATTATGAAACAATTATTAACAGATTAGATGGCTTTTTGAAGGATAATTATGTATATAATCTAACAGATACAGAAATATTATGGATTAAGGATATTTTAAAGACAAATGAATTTTACAATATAACTATAAAAGAATACGAAGATATATTAAGAACAGTACTTGAATGTTATGAAAAATCAGGTAGTACAATTCAAAAACCATTAAGCAATATTATCAATCTAGAATATATGCAAATAAGAGATGAATGGTTAGCATACTTTGACAAAAAGATTAAACTTATTAGAAAACTAAAAGAAATACAATAACAATCTTAAATGGAGAAAACCAATGGTAAGAACTGTAAAATTTGAATCTAAAAAACCAACTATCGTAGAAATTTTTGAAACTGAAACAAAGGATATTAATGAAATAGCAAAAAAGCTTGGTAGAACATACTTTGATGTGAGGAAAATTCTTATAAATAGCAATAAAATCCCACACACGTCTAAAATTTCAAATATCCGTGAGTGCATTGGTTATAACCAATTACTAGATGATATTGATAAAATTGGAACTAACGCTGCATCAACGAAGTACTCGATGTCTACAGCTGTTATTACAAGTATACTAATGAAGGAACAAAAGAGTATACCCAGATTCATTAAGTATATTTCAAAAGATGAAGCAATTGAATTATATGTAAATCAAAATAAAACATGTAGTGAGATTGCTAAGTACCTAGATGAAAAGCATGGTAATAAGATTGAAAAAATAGGCCACGCCGCAGTTAAAAGTATACTTGAATATTATGGTATACCTATAAAGAATATATCATATAACTTAAATAATGGTGAGCTTATCAAGCTCATTAATGAAGGTTTTAGTGTAGATGATATAGCTAAATACTTCGATGTTAGTAGTTCAACTATACGTAAGTATATTCGTGACAATAATATAAATTATAAGCACACTAAAATTACAGAACGTGATATACCTCGTATAGAGCTTTTAATTAAGATGGGTAATAACCTAACTGACATAGCAAACGATTTTCGCGTTTCAGCTACAACCGTAGGCACTTTTATCAAGGAACATAACATTAAATACACTAATCAAAGAGGTGTATTAAATATAGACAAGGGTGAATTGATTGAATTAGTTAACCAGGGTCTTAGCCAAGAAAAAATAGCTAGGCACTTTCATTGTACTCAATCAACAATAGGCGATTATATAAGAAAGTACAATATAAACTATATACCTAAAAGACGATTTGCGCCAAAGTCAATTAAGGTTGAGCCAATTAAGGTTGAGCCAATTAAGGTTGAGCCAATTAAGGTTGAACCAATTAAGGTGGTTGAACCAATTAAAGTTGAGCCAAAGGTTGATAATATAATTGAGTATAGCGATCAAATTAAAAACGCTATACTAAGGGCGATTAAATCAATTAAGGTGCTCGATAAGAATCATGGGTTATATATACCTGTCAGAGCTGCACTTAATGTATCAAACGCCCAATGGGATATGTACTGGGAAGCTATAATCGGTGACCTATTTAATAAAATATAAGGGTATTTAAAAATGATGCTTACAGCTAAACAAGCTAGGTATAAGCGTACTGACCTTGATTATACCAAAAAGACCATAGAAGAAGTTAGGCATAGTAGCGATGGTGGTTATAGTGTTACATGCACTGATTGCCTTGGTTGCTATGTGGATAATGTAAGTGATGTAATACCTGAGATTGGTGACACAATTAGGTTGTATGGTAATGCTGAATGGGGTGGTATTATCAGAGGTATCGATATTATCAAACCAAATGGTGAATCACATACTGTAAGGTATAATACACCTAAAGAACAAGATGCGCTACATAAAAAAGAACTACAAAAAATGAAAGACGATAAAAAGAAAAAGTTCAAGGAAAATAAAAGTAAGCTCGATGAAGCTTATAGAAATTTACCAGAAGTATTCCAAAAACGAATTAATAAGTTTAGAAAGAATAACCGTAATTTCAGGGTTGACTATGAAGACTATGAAATGTTTTGTTGCACAGAAGCTATTAAAATAGCTGATAAGCTAAAAACAGGCGACGCAATTAAAGATTTTCATAAACTTGATTATGAGGACCAGATAAAATTGGTAGATATTGATCCAGGTCATAGTGGTAATACATTCGGTATTGCAGTAGCGCTTGCTTATCAATACGTTACCACACCAGATAATGTTGCTTTGATGCATGGCGCTTTAGCCCCACTAGTTGGGTCGGAGGAATATGGTTGTGTACCCAGAATCAGAAAAAAAAGAAATATATAAAGAATACTATGGTCAACTATTAAGAGCACAGGATATTACTATTAATGAAGTTATTAGACTATTTGAGGATGGAAACCAAGTAAGTTTACATAACTTTGCAAAATGTGCTAAGGAAAAGTTATCGTTTGAATTTGCTTATACACAGTTTTTAGAAAATGAATTGCACGAAATGTAAATTTTATAATAATGGCAACTTTGATTGCAGCTCTGGAAAAGTTAAAATTTCAGAAATGCCATGTTGGATTAAGGCTGCTAAATTATATAAGTGTAATTTAACAACAGATTTACCTTATTTAAAAAATAAGGTGCGAGAAAAATTACTTAAAAAAGGTAAAATATGAAAAGTAATATACTAGCTAGATATCCAGAATATCCTGAATGTCGTCAATGCCATAATTATATAGAAGACGATGACCATTATGATAGTGTAGAAAAAGATTATTATATAAAGTGCAAGCTTTGTAAAGAACCTCTAAATAATAGGACAATGGAAATTTGTTTTTATCTTCACCATGAAGATGATATTTTAAAAGAATTGGAGGGGTATACTAATGAAATGTTAATCGAAGGTGGGCAGCTATGGCATTCACATAATAAATATTATGATAAAGGATTCTTTATAAAATATACAAATCCTCAGCTTAATATTACTGAGGGGTATTTATTTAAAGAGATATTTTTTGAACAGTGGGAAAATGAAAATGATAAAGTATTTATAAGAGATCATCAGTTACTTATTCGAGTACTTAAAATATTTTATGAATATTTAGGGGAATGGAAGATATGAATGAAATACTATTCAATGGTTATCCTCAAAAGCTATTTAAAAATCAAGTTCAAGAACTAGTTAACAAAGGTTATAGTTACTCTAAAATAGCAAATGAACTTAAATCAGATCCTTCTAATGTAAGGAAGTTTATAAAAAGACATTATATTAAACCTACAACACCAACTCCTCTTGAAATTTTAATTAAAGGTGATCATAAAATAGATAAAATAGATACAAAGTATGCTATGATTAGAGCAATAAAGACAGTTAAGGTTTTTAATCAGGATGATCGTGTATATACTCCAGTTAAGGCAGCACTTAATGTAAGTGATATAGAATGGAATCAATGCTGGAATCAAATTATAAACGATATACTAATAAGGTTGTAATATGCAATTTACTTTACTTGATAAACAGTTAACTTTACCACGAAATGCCCATGGTACAGACTTTGGTGCAGAAGGTAAAGTCATTTTAAAAAAAGGTCAAGTTTATCTAGTTCGTCGTAAGGGTTTTATGGGATGGCATGGTATAGGTACATATGTGTATATACCTTCTAGACTCCGTATAGAAGACCATTCAGAACATTTCATATACTCTCATGATATTTTTGAAGGTAGAGTAACTAAAGCTATTTTAAAACAGTTTCTACCTGATATTAAAGATAGATTCTTTTCAAATAGATCAAGTATAGATGAAATAATCGAAGAACAACTTCATCCAAATCATACAATAGTTATCGAGGATTAAATGAAACAATATCCTTCAATAACTAAAAACATAGTAAAGGGTGAACCTTTTTATTGTTTTGATAAAATAGATGGTTCTAATATTAGAGCTGAATGGAGTAGAAAAAACGGCTTTTATAAATTTGGAACAAGACATCGACTACTTGATAAAAATGAACCTATTTTAGGAAAAGCAGTATATATTATACAATCCAAGTATGAACTTTTAAACCTTTTATTCTTAAAGAAAAGACAAACCGAAGCTGTATGTTTTTTTGAATTTTATGGTAGTAAATCATTTGCTGGAAACCATGTTGAAAATGATAACTTTGATGTAGTCCTATTCGATGTATCGTTATATAAAAAAGGAATGATGCAACCTAAGGAATTTATAGAATGGTTTCAAGATTTTGATATAGCAAAATTGTTATATCATGGTAATATTACAGATGAATTTTACAATAGCGTTAAAAACAGTAAACTACAAAATATGACATTTGAAGGTGTTGTATGTAAATCAACCAAGAAGAATCAACCTTTAATGTTTAAAATTAAGAGCAATATTTGGTTACAAAAACTAAAAGATTTTTGTAAGGATGATATATTACTATTTAATAAATTGGAGTAAAAGTATGCATGCAAATTATCTTTTTTTAGTTAATACAACTGATTTTGAATGGACTAGCGAAGCAGTTAACAATTATTTTCAAGAAGCATATGCAATTGACTTTTGTGATGAAAATAATTGGTATCAACCCGCAATCATTGTAAATAAAAAGAATGAAGTGTTACAGCTTGTAAAAGAAAATGATTGGCGAGGTCGAGATGAATATTATACCGAGATAATGAAATTGGATAATAGATACGAACATGTACTGGATTTAGCATGGAGTATTATTATATATGAACTTAGTCATTATGGTAATGATAATTTAGAAGCTATCAAAAATAGACTAATATTACCATATGATATAAAACAATTCCAAAGGGAGTTAACTACAAAGTTTGCTGAAGTTTTTGAAAAAACAGCTAATGTTGTAAAAGGATTAGAAAAAGAAGATTATACCGGTCAAATGTTGTATAACTCTAGTTGTATAATTAAATTTTATGAAGCATACTCAAAAGATTTAGTGGTGCCTCCTTTTACAAATTATATGCATACACCAGATGATGAAGTTAGAACTATGCGACTTTGTGATGAAAAGGCTAACCCAGACAATCATGGAATTATTGTGGTGGACATTCATACATGAAATACTCAGAACCATCAGATTATGCAAAACTACTAGTAGCAATACATACATATATTAGTGTCGTTAAAACAATGGAGGAATACCCAGCGACATATCATTTAGATAAAATGCGACAAGATGAACATAAAAGAATACTAAGTCATTTTGAATATAATGATAAACAAAAAGAATTAGCAAATAATGTTTTACATAATATGCAGCTATATAGTTATGATGCAAATAATATATTCGATGAACTACATAGAATAAGGGATAATCATGAACTACAAAAAGACATTAAAAAAGTTAGATAAATTAGAAAAACAAGTAGCATTTAATAAGACTAATGGATGTCCTAAAGGAATTACTTATAGCAAAGACAATGAAGAATGCTTTGATTGTGATTATGACTATCACGATACATGCACTAAAGTATGTGTAGTTCCAAATAAACGACGTGCAAGTCTTTGTAAAGACTGCCCAGTATCAATTGAGGCGGCTTTAAAAAAATATCCATGTAGTAACTTTAAACAAAAATGATAACGACACTAGTTAGATTAATTCCTTCAAAATTAGTTCCAAAAGCTAAAACAAGCGAAGAAAAATATTGGTATAAATATTGGAACAATAAAAAAAAGGAATGTATAAAGGACTCATGTATATTTTTAACAGACGATATAGAAAAACCATTAGATTATTTAATGAAAAAAGGTGGCTATATAATAGTTAAAAAAGAAAAGTATATTGATTTTTTAGGTTGGTTACAAACTACTCATACTGTTATCCCATTCGATCAACCAGCTTTAATAGATGTATACTTAAAAGATGATGGTACACTTTTTAAAGCTTGACAAAAATTATTTTTTAGTATATATTGTGTTTCATAAGGAGATAGCATATGAACACAAATAAACAAGTAGATTATGGGGTACTTGATTATGATGGTAAATTTACACCTTGCAAATCATATACTGAACTAGCTGATTTGGTATTAAATATTTGTAATAAAAATAGAATATCATATGGTACTAGCCTAACTAACGGTCCTTTTTGTTCACTAGAACAAGCAGGTTATGTTATTAAACGCGTTTTTTGGGAAACTAACTGGGAAAATCGCTTGTATGATATGGATCGTGCTGGATTAACAAGAATGATATTTGGTGGTTCACTTAGCACAAGTGAACCTAAAATGAGGTATGTAACGAAAGAACAGATTAATTTTATGTATTCAACAGTAGATAGTTTAGATATGCTGTATTACATAGACGAAAACTTTACAACACATAGCTATGGTATTAAATTAACGGAGTATGACTTCAATAAGATAGAAAAAAGAGCATCTAAAATTAAAGAATTAAAGCGACATAAAGGAAATTTAAATATTGCTAAAGTTACAGTAATATGAAACACTTTAAATATTTAAAATACATACTAACTCATAAGTGGTTTGTAATGGTCGAATGCTTTAAAGTCGGACTTTATTGGCAAGGAATTATCCACGATTGGAGTAAATTCATGCCAATTGAGTTTATAGCATATGCGAATCATTTCTATAGCAAACCAACCAGTAATCGACAATATAAAATAGGCTACTATAAACCTGTTGATACAGGTGATGATGCATTTGAAATTGCTTGTTTTCATCATCAAAAATTAAATAAGCACCATTGGCAGTACTGGGTACAGCCAATTGACAAGGGATCTGTAAAAGTGTATGAAATGCCTTACAGGTATGCACTTGAAATGGTCTGTGATTGGCTAGGTGCATCGAAAGCACAGCAAACCAAGGGAATGTCTTACTGGTATGCGGAAAACAAGGATAAACTCGTTTTAGGCGAGAAAACTAGAGCTTTTATAGAAAGACAGGTAAAGTGTCATTAGTACCAGCTAATTTAATTACTGCTTTAACTGTACCAGCTATTCTTGCAGGAACAGATGGTGCTAAAATAATAGCTATGATAGCAAATGGTAGTGTAGCTGCTTGGATAGGTGGGGGTGGAACAGTTCAAGGATATGCTGTAGTTCCAGCAACTGGAGCAACAGGTACAGCTGGAACAATAACAGCCGGTAAAATAACAATAGTGCCTGGTACATGGTCAGCTAGTTTAACTACTGAATTTGGTTTAGTTCTATGGGCTGGATTATCACTCCCTAATATTATAACCACAATAGCAATCTGTGAATCATACTTTAACGCTAACAATACATATGGAATAAGTGTTCCTCCTATATTATGGACAGGTCCCCCATCAATTTCAAATGGTTCTTTTGCTGTTGCACCAGGTGGATTTATATCTACACCATCAGGGATATCAGCATGTTATGCAGCTGCTGCAACTGCAGCAGGTTTAATTCCAACTAATCCCGGAATGGTGATACTTATTAGTGTACTAACTAAAGCATTTATAGCAGCAATGAATTCAGCATCAGCTGTTGGAACAATAGCTGGTGGTATTCCAGATGGTTTAACAGGTGGAAGCCAACAAATAATACCAATATATTAGGTGTAAAATATGAATGATATAATGAAAATGTTCAACCCAAGTATTAAAAACATTCGATTACAAATTGAAGAAATATCTAAAAAAACAAAGATGACTGAAACTGCAGTTATTAATGCACTTATTGAATGTGGTGTATATGAACAGAAAATAAAAGATATGATTCTCAATGGTGTATCAAAAGAAGATATTGCAAAACGAATTGGAACATTACCATCAGTTATTGATAATTATATTAAAAAAATGTTGCCAACCCAAAAGCAATATGAAGAAAAAATTGAAATGGAGCTGCAGTCTAAAATTATAAACTTAATGGTTCAACGAAATATAACCAAAGAGTATCTTGCAAATAAGCTTAAAAAGGATCCTAAATTTATTGATGATATAATATTTGGTAAAAAACCCATAACAATTAAAATGTTATCAAGTTTATGCTGGGCAATGAACGCTAATTTTAAGGTGGATATATTTTAATGGAATCAATATCACATCAATTAAAGAATTTTAGAATATCTGAATGTTCAGATAACTGTAAATCTTGTAAGCATTCACAAAAGCATAAAGAATACGATGAAAATTATTGCTACTGTGACTTACTAAAATATATTATAATAGTGCCTAAGCTTAATGTATGTGATGACTTTAAATAGTATATAGATTTGAAAAACCTTGGTCAATTAATTCATCAATTATTGATTGGTTTAAATCTTGAGTATACGATTTATCCCTACTTGGTGGCATTATGCTAATTAATTTACTATCGTTTCGTTTATTAATTATTTTCCAACCTTCTTCTTCACGATTTGGTTTAAATAATACATAAAATATAGCTTCATCATTATATTTATCATCTTCTGCTAAAACTAATAGAAGTTCGTAACCCTCTTTAGTTAGCATTAAATCAAGCTTATAATGACCCGCGTATAAATGAGTCTCTTTTAATTCTAGATATTTCATCTAGTGGCGGCCCCTCTGCCAAGGCGCACCAATAGGACCTTTCTGAGGTGCAGTATCAAAAGTATTTTGTGATTTAACAATCTGTTCAATTTTATTACGTACTCTATTTTCATTACTATCTACAAATTCTTGAACAAAGTTTTCCACTTCATACCATATATTTGAATCTGTTTCAACATCAAGGTTAATGTTATATTTTTTTACAAAACTATCAACAAGGGCACTTAAATTTTCTTTATCAAATTGAATATGTACAATTTTATCTGACATGATTTACTCCTTTAATATATATATCCACGTTTACGTAAAAGTCCTATTATATCCTCAACGCTATATCCCCACATTTCGTCTATTAACATCTCCCATACATTTTCATAAAGACCATCTGGATTATCTTTTTCACGAAGTTCACCATTTTCAATCATATTAATAACTATTCTTTTATTTTGTAATTCAGATAGATTTTCCTGACATTCCATTATTTCACTTTCTAATCCACGAATAGTAGCTTCGTTAGCATTAATAATATTAACGTAATTAGATACGTTATGTTCTATAAATTTTATTACTGATTCGTTTGTTGTCATGTTTCAATTTCCTTATCAATTATATCAGCTAAATCATCAGCATAAACACCATCAAATGACTTTAGCACTCTACCACGATTATTTATAAGCTCAACTAAATATTCATCCATGTATGTTAACCAAACATTAACATAGCCTTTAAACTTACGACCATTTACATGGAATCCTAAACCACCAAGTGCTTTCTTAGATTCATTTTCACGCATGAAAACTCGCTTACTAACACCCCACGACATTGGGATAACAGGTTTATAATTTAACTGACTCCATATTGTAGCTGCTATCTGTCGAGCTTCGTCTGGGTCTTCACTTGAAGTTTTATTAGCACTGTAATAATCATTAATATCAGCTTCTGACATATTAGACCAAAATGCTTCAGCTTCTTGTCTATGTGTATAGTAGCTAGTAACCCAATCATTTACAGCATCTCTATTTAAGTTGTAACCAAGTTTACTTGATACACGTAATATATGTTCTACATAATAAGGTATATCATTTTCAGTAACTAAGTCGGTAAAATCAATCTCATCGATTGTATCTATAGCATGCTTAACAAGTTTCATATCTTTTTCTGAGTACATACTTTTACCTATTTAATTTATTTTTAACTATTTTTAATGTATTATACATTGCATCCAGCTTTTCTTCAATAACTTCTGGAGGTGTCAACGTAAACTTTAATGAACCCTGTTGATTCAACCATTTCATTACCCAATTATAAACATTACCATCAGCAACGCTAAAAACTAAGCTATCTTCATCTTCACTAATATTAAACTTAGCTAATACACTATCCCACTCAGATAATTCTTCTTCCCTACTAGCATAGTTACCTTTACGCTCAGCTAATAGTACATCAGCGATTTCATTACCGAGTTGATCAATCACTCTAAGTTTATCTTTCATCGATTGATGCAAAGTATTATCCTTTCAAATGGTCTTTAATCTTCTTCCAGTTAGTAACATCTGTATCTTTAAAGCTACATGTAATTAGGATAGTTAAACCATCACTTGCTTCTATTGACTTCTTAATTACTTGCAACTCTTCTTTTATATCTAGCTTTTCTAGAAAAGAATTAACATTCTTAATTAACCCATCAACTTCCATATTCAATTCTTCAAATGTTAACGACTTACTCAGTACGTCTTTTCCGAATCTAACGGATTTACTATCAGCAAAAATCTTATCGAAAAACATCATTTTCCTTTCTTTATATTACGGAGTTTATTCGCAAAAAGTTTTTAAGGCGATCAATACCTGTAAATGTTTGAGTAGTTACCTTCTTACCATCTACAGAGAATTGAATAGTATATCTGAAATGTTGCCAAGTTGAGTCTAACCCACGCTTGGTTATTTTAAATTCGTATAATTTACCATCTTTGCCAGGAACATCTTCGACAATGCAATAATCTTTTTCTTCAGCACTGTCTATAAATTCATTAAGGCTTTTAAACTTCATCTTAGTTTTTTAACAACATTAGTGACAATGAAATTTGCAAATTGATCCTGCATCCAATTAAATTCTTCTGCGGATAATTTAAAATCTTTCTCTAATGTATTTATAAGATCAAGTACTTGTGTCATTACTTCTAATGAACCAGTTTCTAACTGTGATATAATTTCTTTTTTCTGTGCTGCATTTAGCATAGTTTTTACCTCTTATAATTCATTTATAACTTTATTTTCAAGTACTTCTCTAAGCCATGTATTTACTCGATGAAGTTCACTTGAATTAAGATGATATACTATTGCAATATTATCAGTTAAATCAAATGCCTTTGTTTGTGTTTCTAATGCAAAAGTCCTTAACTCATCTTTTATTAATGTAATATCGTCTTTATCTATCATTTTATTTTTCCTTTAACTTACATAAGTAACGATTTCATATCGTTTAGTTGTAGCAAATTTATAAACATATAATTGTAAACTAGTATTATCTAAAGGCTCACCCGTTAGCATTGCTAAATCAAATCTCATATTAACTTGTGTATCAATTGGGGCTGATATAAAACCAGACCATGGTGTACCATCTTCTTGTACAACATGAATGTTATATTTTTTTAAAACTTCACTTATACTGCTTAAAGGAATATAATCAAATATCCCATTAACACTTGAAAGATCTCGATTTATCTTTTTTCTTACTGAAGTTATTAAATTCATAACATTAATTATATACTATTTAGTTTTAAATGTCAAGTTCTTTTTTTTCTTATCGTCTTCGTCTTCATCTACATTAATATTCATTTTTTTAAGGCAGTCTCTTAATTTACTACCTTCTTTTAAGTCAAGTTTAACTGAGTCCTTTTTATTAAGGACAAAATTAACAGTCATAGGGCTACCAACTTTTTTAATCATTATGATATTCCTTTACCATTAATATCGTGTTAGAAACAATAACAAGTGCAGATATTAGATCATCTGTATTTTTAAAACCATATTCTTTAGCCATAGCTTCTAAATTAGCTTCACTAAATATACCTTCATCTATATACAAATTTTTAAAATCAAAGTCTTTTTGTTCTATTGGTGTGCTGCCTTTATAATACACTTCATTCTTATTACCTAAGAAAGCATATGTATTCTGCCATAACCAATTAGCCGCATCTCTATTTTCCCAATATCCATCTGATAACTGACCTATTAACTCTTCTTTCCAAAGCCTAAGTAATCTAGAATCTGTGAAGATTAATATAGTATCGGCAGCATTAACTCTATCTTTATCCATTTTTAATCTTGATAATCGTCTTCATCTACAATATCATCTCTTACAGGGAATTCTTCGTTATTAGGATCTCGATATCTATTAGAATCAAAAGCTTCCTGATATGTAGGTATACCTAAAAGACCCATGAAAGCATCTTGAACTGGCCCGTATAAAGCACCAATTTCATCTTCTTTATAACCTAATAACTGAAGGTTAACATCAATATTATCTACAGTATCATCAATATTTTCTTTTAGATACTCTAGAGGTACATCTTCAAGAAGCATGTCTAGAATCATTTGGGCTATTGCTTTAGGATCCTTTTGAGTTCGCATATCTACAATAGATAGTGGAGTACCATCTTCATCAATTGCGTCTGGTCGAGTTGAAGTCTTAAATAATTTCTCTTCTTTACTGATGCCTACATTTTTTTTTTTATCCTTGCACTTGCATCCTTCTTCTTCATCATCTTCTGCGGATACAATAGGAATTAACTCATTAGCATCAGCATCATAAGCTTCTTTAGTAAATGATTCACCAATTTTGGGATATATTTCATAACCTAAAAAGTTATCGCCATCCATAATAGGACTGCCAACTTTAACAATATCTACACCTTGCCAAATTTTACCAACATACTTAGCAAGCTTACTACCACTAAACTTAAGCTCTCTGGTATCGCCCATGTCTTCATAATCATATACGTCTTCTTCGTTTACGTATGTTTCATCACCAATATCATCTAGCATTGAATCATCATCACTTTTTAATGTGTTAGATACAGATTCAATAGCTTCGTCGATACCTTCAATATTAGCTAATTTACCTGACGCAATTTCACTTTCATCATCAAATAAAGAATAAGTAAACCCATCCATTGCTTCACTTATATCAAGTGAGAAATACTGCATATCAGTTGAATAGAAATCAAAAGATGCACTATTTTCAGTTTGATTATAAACATTCACCTTATCGATGAAAGGCGATGACTGAAGTATACTAACAATTTGTTTAATATTTAACATAGTTATTTACCTTGTGTTTTAGAATATAGAGTTGACCATGGGTTTGTACCAGTTGCATTACCAGATACAGAGTTTTCATCAAAGTACTTTGTAGCACCACCAGCGATAATTTCAGTAACTGTAATTGAACCTGTTTCAGATATAATAATATCATCAACAGATGATTCAGTTGAATAGTCAGTTAACCAACAACCTTGATAAACTGTTACTACAGCTTGAGGTCCACCAGTTGGCTGTGTTGATAATGATGATTTTAAATATGATGTTGGCTCACCAGCGGCAACCATTGCAGGTAATACCATTTCATTTCTAATATCAAATGGGAATTTGTGGTGCTTTAATGCTCTGACATACCCATCGATACCATAATTATAACCTAATACCTGCTGTAATGTTATGGTATACATACTGAAGATATCAAAGTCAATAGTAATTGGCTCCATATTGTTTGGGATAAGTTCATTAATAACATCACCAAATCCAATACCTCTTGTTGGTGTAACACTTCTGGTCTGTTTAAAACCAATTCGTTTTATCTGACCTATCTGAACAAGCTTACCACCCTGACCAGCTGCAAATGAGAATACTTTATTTCGAGTAGATAAAGCTGATTTAGTAATAGGTGAAACACCTGGACGGTACATATAATCTGTAAAAGCCTTCATATTTTAGTCCTCTATTTTCTTTTTATTTAATTTTCCGCTTTTCTTAAGTGCTTCAGATTTTTCGACAAAAGCCATAGCACTCTGTATTTCTTTAACAAGATCAGAAAGATTAGTATGTGCATTAGTAAGTGACTGTGCATTTTCAGCACCACCAGTCGGTGCTTTCTTAAGGTTTTTGGCTGCTTCTAATAATTTTTTATAAGCAACTTCAATATGCTGTAAAGCATCTTGCTGTTTATAATCATCTGATATATTAGCAGGACCTAAATTCCAATCCTCTGCCATTACTTTCTTAATTACACCTATATAATAATCTCTAATATCCATACTTATCCTTAACTAGATACTTATTATTCTATTAATTTAAGCCTTATAATGTGAATCTTAAATTAAATACTACATCAATGTAGTTTAAAGCTCCGATTGGTTTGTAATAACCAACTACATTGATAACATCAGGTTCAACTGAATTTCTTGTAGCTGTTACTGTTCCAACTTCATCAATTGTACCTTCGTTTACTAATCCAATTAATAAATTCTGAAGTGAATCTTCAACTTCAGCAGGTCGAGAAGACGTAAACTTTGTACCAATAAATTTATCAAGACCTTCTCTTGTAACATATTGAACTCTATCAACAATGTTTGTAATAGAAGGTTCTTTAGTAAATGCGTTTGACAAGTCGGTTGTTAATGAATGTCTTACTCTAAATACAGGTGGTAAATATTCAATAACTGTGATACCATTTGTTGCTAAAACATCCATTTCTGTTTCAGTTATAGGATTCTCAATTCTTGTGAAACCTACAACTTCTTTTCTTGTCATAGGTTCAGCCCAATCGATTAGCGGGCTATTTGCCTTACCAGCATAAGCTGCGGCCATATATGAAGCGTCAACATAATAGTCAACTGAAACACCATATTCATCTGTTAATGTGAATACTAAATCACCAGTGTAAAGTAATTGTACTCGATTACTCTTAAGTGCTCTTGCTAATGAAGAACATTCGGCAACTGTTGCACTTCTTGGGCAACCTAATACGCAAACTCGCTCTTGCTTCCATCTCTTAGTACTCATTAACAAGCAGTGGTCTTTTACTAATGCCTGAACTGTACCATTTGTAGTACCAACTGTAATAGCTCTTGGTCGATACTGACCATCAACAGGTTTTCTTAAAACTGTTAATGCGTCTGAGTATGACTGAACTGAAGCTTCTGTACTACCTGTTTCTTTCCTAATTTGATATCCTATTAAGATTGTACCACCATTCATAAATGTAAGGTTACTTAAGATACCAATTGTATTAGACATTGTTAAAGAACCATATTCATTAACAAGCGACTGTGGAGAGAAGAAAACCTTTGGTATATAATCAGTGGATGGTTTTTCATAAGTAGCATCAACATAGTAGAAATCACCTACATTAGGTTCGCTACCAGCTTTATCATAAGTTGTTAATACACACTCATCATCTGCAACAAGTCCAGTTGTATCTGATACTAAAACATCACAACCAGGAATTTGGAAATTATCAACACCAACTGTAAACTCACCAGTTACTGCGTCTACTTCAACTTGTAAGAAGTCACCACCTGCATAAGCAAATGCTGACGGTGTACCAATTGTAAAGCTTACACCTGTTGTAGAATCAATATATGTTTGGTCTAAACTACCAGTTCCAGAAGAACCAGTTGGAACTGAAGATGTTACTGTAAATGTAGTTGCTGAAGTGAACGTAATATTAATTATTTCACTTATTGAGTATGTAGGTGTAGTCTTTAATGGTGATAACCATGTCACACCCTCAGTTAAGAATCCAGGATCTGCAACAGCGGCTGCAAATAATTCAATCGAAGGTAATCTACCATATAGATATGATGTTACATAATATGTACCTACACCTTGAATACCAGGTATAACAACTGTAAATGTATATGTATCATCCATTAATCTATTGCGGTAATAAGTTAACCAAGCAAATTCACCTAATGCAGGCGCTGTCTGTAAACTAATAGTTTTAGTATCGCCTCTTACATATTTAGGTGTTACACCTGCTGCAGTTGCGAAAGTAGCGCCAACATAAGCACCTACACCACTTGGTGAGTTAGTTGTTCTATCATAACCACCACCATTAACAGGTATGTAGTCTGATTCAAAATCTGTTTCAACGCCATCACCAGTACCGATTAGTTCACCGAAAATTCTATCGTCTATTAACACACACGATAAATATGTATCATCGAAGTATTCAGTACCACCATGGTCACCAGCTTCAATTTTCTTAGCTGCACCCCAATGAATCCAATCGTCTATAATTGTATAGTCAGTTGGAGATGAATAATCTATAACACCAGGAGTATTACCAACTTTAGTTACCTGAATAATATTTTTAACAGGTAATGGGTCGGCTGTGTTATCATACGTATTAAAATAATGTGATATAACAACAGTTGAAGTTGAAGCTGGGGCTGCTGATAAAGTAACAACGCCATTTAAAGGCTCTACTTCAGATACAGCAACTCTAACACCATCTACATATGCTGAAACAGCGCCTGTATCAGCTGTTGGAATACCACCACCAGTACCATCAACAATAGGCATAAAGTGAACATAAAAGTCAACATTAGTTCCTGTTGCCTGTGTTGTAACATTATCATTTGTTAATGTGTCTGTTAAGTTATGGTAATATGAAACAACGCATGTATCACCAGATGCAGGTGCTTCAGTTAATATAAATGTACCTGAAGTACCATCTAGGCTATCAACAGATACTGATTGACCATTAACTAAAACTTCTATATCAGTTGGGTTATCAGAAATTGTTCCTGTACCATCACCTGAAACTATCGGGTAATACTGAACAGTAAAAGTTCGGTTAGACCCTGTTACATATGCTGCTAAATCTTCCTGAGGTATAAAGTTATCGACAGTTGGTGAAGAACCCCTAACCATTTCATAATTAGATATCTTTTTATACTCATTACCAACAGCTACAACTGTTATCGGTCTTAATTGACCCGCAACTGTAACGCTAGCTGGATCAAAATTTGTTTCGGTAGTAACACTTGGTGCTATATATGCTCCGCCTACATTCATTTTAGCCTCCTAAAATTCGTAAGTAATATCCTTTAACATTAAAATCTTAGAAAATAAATATTATTAGCTCGATTCAAATTCACTTAAATCAACTAAAGGTCTATCTTCATAAGGTGAATAACTATATGAATCTGTTGGTCTATCTAAATCAACAGTTGGATAGAATACTGATTCAATATCGAGTACTCTAAATATATAAGGTGAGAAAAACTTCCATTCGGTTATAATATCAAGGCTATAACCACCTTTAAATGTCGGTATATTAGCTATTTCAATTTCTTTTTCATTAGATTGGTCACTATTTGACTGTTTAGATATTATAATATTATCATCTTCAAGTTTTCTTCGATTCTCCCATAACCATGATGAAACAAAATCTTCTAATTTCTCTAATAATTTTTCATCTAATGCGTATAAAGATATACTAAGACCTAAATTATACCTACCACCAAATATTTCACCAACTTCTTCCTTTATATCTGATATTAAAATACCCTGCATATCATTAGGAACAAGTCGTTCTCCAAATGCGATAGCAAATCCAGGTAATGCGTCTCGACACGCATAATTTTTATCTAAATTAAAAGGACCAAATAAAGTACCGGGGAATCTATAAAATACCCTTATTTGTTCATCTTCAACATATTGATCGAAAACAATCCTTTGACCACTTAATGTATAATCAACATCTTTTGTAAAACTACCATAATCACTTCTAACATATACCTTTTCTTGATATGGTGTTGATGATAAATCAGCATAGTAATTAGTGCCGTCAAATTGTACGTCTACTAATTCATCTAATTCATATAATGGATCAAGTGTAAATGCAGTTGCTGTTTCGTTTACTCTACAGTAATATATACCTCTATTAGCTCGAGTACCAGTATATAAAGGTAAGTCAACAACCCATTCAATTGATGATGATGGGAACCCAGCACATTTAGCCACTATTGAAAAAGCATTGTATTTACCAAGATAATCATCTAAAGATACTCGGAAATCAGAACCTGACGATGCTGTTACAATAATCTGAGTTGGTGGGCGTCCTTGAGGTTGAAATACATTGGAAACAACTGTAGTATTTAAAAGGGGATGTTCTTGGATTGCCTCTTTTAAATAAATAATTAACTTTTGTCTAATTACATTGTTTAAATGATTATACATACCTACATAATAGGTATGTCTAGAAATTATTTATTAAAAAATAAGCGGTAAGTAATAGAAACTATAATGGAATATAAGCTTAGTTTCTTATATTTGAACATAATATCATATTGAGGCATATCGATTAGTATACTATATAATGGGTTATAGTATTTTTCTGAAAATTTATTGTACATATCAACTTTTTTAGAGAAAACACCGGTAATTTTATATATATCATCATTTGTATATGATTTATCTTTCACTAATTCATTAACAAAGATAGCTTTCCTCATTTCCTTTGCAAGTATATAAAACAATTTACTAAAATCAGCGTTTCTTTGATTCATATAATTTAGAAATGAAATGAAAGCACCCACTTTTTCATCAAAAAAGTAATCAACCATTTTAAATATGTCTAAATTATAGTCGAATCCAATTAATGTTATCAAATTATCTTGTTTTAATCGCGTATTAGCGTATAGAAACGATGTTTTTTTAAGTATATCGTTTAGGAAATCAAAGTCATCACCAACAATATTTAATAAGTATTCAATTATACTAGTGTCACACTCGATGTAATTATCTTTAAAGTATTTCTCAATATAACCCTTAAATTCACCCTTCTCTACATTTTTAACAAATTCAATATCAAATTCAATCTTAAGAGATGGATCGTCTCCTAATGCTTTTTTCATATCCTTAGCATCAGCGCCATCTATTAAATAAACAAATGTATTATCATTCTTACTAACATTAAGTATAAAATCTTTAAAGTGCTGGATATCACTTCTTATTATGAATTTTTGTGCTTTATTAAAAAAAGATTCAAAATTAAAGTTTTCAAGTAATTCAGTACTATCATAATCATTAAAAAAAACAAAGTTAGCGCCTTGCTTTTCTAAATCATAATAGTTATTTAAACGAGTTGAATTTCCTAAATATACTTTATTTGGCATTAGTGCTTTATAAAAGGGTGTGGAAATTTAATATGCGGTGTAGTATTAGCTGTTTCTAAATCAGAACCACATTTTGGACATTTATGTATTAAAGGGATTTCCATCTCAGATTCGATACAATAATGTTCTTCAAAATCACATTTTTCATTAGAACATTTCAAAATATAATTAGGTACTGGAAACATCTTTAATCCTTTTTATCTAGTAATTTTTCTTTACCGAATTTTAACTTATATAAAAACTTATCTATATTACTAATCCACATATGGTTTGAAATAAAACCACTTGTATCTGTTTCAGAAGGTGTATGTTTAGCAAATAAACCATCTAGCATTTCAAGTCTTTGCTTAACTGATTCGAGTAACCTTACTAATTCATTACCATCCTGAGAATAGCAATTATTATTAAACTTACATTTAGGACACTCTATACCCATATTACAGTTTTCTTCGACATAACTTTTACCAATTATCATTTTATCACCTTTTTTTAAATCTAATTCTGCTTTTAATATTAAATCATTAATTTGTTTTAATACACTACCATATATTTCTAATTGATATACCGCATCAGCTTCTTCTAAAAAGTATAAAATCGATTTTAATACGCATAATACCTCGTATGAATCAATCATTCTTAACCTCAGTATTCCTAATAAACTTAAATATATTATACACCAAAATATTTGTTTCGTACTTATCAAGTGTATTTAAATACATATCACCAAATCTACTTAAGAAATATAGTATCATACTTGATTGTTCTTTAAATTCATTAACCCTTGGATCATTCTTAATAATTTCAGTAAAATTATTAGAGCACCTTGATACATCTACAAAGTCATTAAATGTTAATTCGCTGCGTCTATTAATTAACTTTAAGTCTTTTTCAAAGCGCTTAATTAGTCGCTCACGCTCGCACATCATTAGGAAAGCGTATGTTTCATAATATTCTTCGACATATTCATTAAAATTAAAAGTATATAATTGGATATATATTTCTGAGCCTTCTATTTGTTTAATGTAAACAGGTATAATTTTAAGCCCATCTAAATCTAATATGAAATCAAATATAAACGATGGGGATAATATTCTTAATGTATGTCTAAAATTTTTAGAGTGAATTTCGTATTTAAAATTAAGATTAAATTTCTCAAAATAAGCTAATATATGTTTTAGGAAATTAATATGTTTTAAATACTTATTGTTATCAGAATACCCTATAACCAAATCACCATCTTTATTCATCAAATAGATATAGTTATTAGGATTATTGATAAAATATTTCCTTACAGTTTCCTTTGGATTAATTGATTTATCTATTTTATTTTCAAGTAACAACTGTTGATAAATTGATGGTGTATATAAAACATCAAAGAAAGTAATATCAGAAACATCACGTGCTGATATAACAGATACAGAATGAGATAATGTACTAATTTGTTTCATCATAATCCTTTAAAGTAAATATTCCTGGGAAATCAAAATATGCAACAGCTACAGCCGGCATATCTTTATATACACGTCCACAGCCAGTACATTTAATTTCTCTAATAGGCATACGCTCTATAAAATATTTATCTGGTTCATTAATTAAATATATCGCATCTTTTTTAGCATACATTTTTAAATGAACAAAAACTTCACTACCACAATCTTCACATTGTATATTCATAATTCCTCTTAATCAGCATTATCAACATATTCACAATATATGGTATCCCTATACCTCATATCTTCATTAACTTTAGAATGCATACAAATATAACTTGTACCACCCTGACATCTAGGGTTATATACACAGATACTACACTTATTTAAACGTCTTTTAATATCATCTTCTGATATTAACTCGTTTATATTTTTAAACTCGTATCTAGTAATTATGTCTAAGTTACACCTGATTTGCTCAGCTTTTTCAGTGTTATCAGTATATATTAATACCACATCATTACCTTCCACAACTTTAATATTATAAACTCCTTCAGCATATAACATTGATACAATATCATTTTTAGTCACTTGATCTTCTCCTATGATTTCAGATACTATTTCTTTAATACTTCTCATTTTACTCCTAATATTTTTAGTGTACTAATATCAAATGATTTAGGATCTGTCTTTTCATAATATTCAGACCAATCTTTATACTTAGATGGTGGGTAAATATATGTGAAATTTGTTTTTAATTTTTTTAATGGTTCGTGGTCTTTACCATATTTATCATTATCAAATGCAATTATAAATTTAGTGAAATATCTCTTTAATACAGCTAGCTGTCTTTCAGATAAGTTAACTGTTAGAGTACACACGGTAGGGAAAACACGACTTAACGCAACATAATCAAACCAACCTTCAGTTATACAAATTGGGGGTCGATATCCTTTAATTAAATGTGGTATTAATCTATCGATACCATAGACATAACCCCTCTTAAATATAGGTCGATATACTGATAGGTTGTATTTAGAGCGGTCATCTTGTGTACAATTGCGCCCCAGGATGCCCACAGTGCCACCGTACTCATCTATTAAAGGAACTAGTATGTAATCCTTAAACTTGTCAATTTTATCAGGGCTGAAGCAATCAAAAGGCATACCATTACTATGTTGAACACCGTCTGAATACTTAATTCCCCATAAATTATAATCAACACCTCTTTTTGCAAGGTAATTCTGTACATCAAGAGGAGGAATTACACATTTATCAAGGTAATTTTGAAAAGTTTTTATTTC
Organism: Minisyncoccota bacterium; assembly: GCA_041660345.1. Classification (GTDB taxonomy): domain Bacteria; phylum Patescibacteriota; class Minisyncoccia; order Phycocordibacterales; family UBA9973; genus UBA9973. Next base: position 4,494 of record JBAZWP010000001.1, on the reverse strand, counting down.
CACTACTTACCGTAAATAACCTTAGCATCAACTATAAGAACAAGTGTATCTACATCTAATTCTAAAAATTCACCTGTGTTTAAACAAACAACCCCTTTTAAAGCATCCTTAATATGGTTTGTATTAATATAAGTATCATTGGATACACTTCCATGATCTATTAATTTAAAACACGTACCATTTATAATATCTCCTAAGTAATTCTCATTTAAAACTATTTCCATCAATAAACCCTTTTAAGTATTTTTTAAGCTTTTTAGCTTCATCAATATCTAATGTAAATTCTTTACCATTAAGGTTAAGCCTAATATTTGGAAAGAATGCATCGTTAGGTATACCTACAATTGTTTCAACAAGAAGTTCATCCTTATTATGATTAAATTTTATTTTATTATCCAATCTATTTATCTTTAAAGTATATACATCTTGTTTCCACTTAGGCCAAGTGTTAAATATCTTAGTTGCATTTTCAATATGCTTTGTAAAACTGATTGGTTTATCTTTTTTCATTTAAAGCACTTTTTAAAAATTCAACAAGATTCTTTACTTCGTTTTTATCTAAAATAACACTTGTTAAATCTTTATGATCTTTTATTATAAAACTAACCTCACATGGGAAAACGCTTTCATTTTCTTTAACTTTTTTTACAATAAGTCTAGTATCACTCTCAAAATTTTTAAACGTTATCTTTTTCATATACTATCCTTTTTATTTAGTTTCAGATTCAGCTGCAGCAAATAGTAAACCTTTTGCTATGGTATTAATTGGGTCACTTGCCATAATAATAGTTTCAATTTCAAATGGAAGTTTACCTAATTCGTTTAATGTTTCTGTAAATATCTTATTAAAGTTAACAGCCTTAGAAGTACCCCCAGCTATAACAACTGGGATAGGCTTCTTAATAAAGATATTACTTGATGCATTAAACCTCTCAATAAACTTCTCGATAACAAATCTAATCAGGTTTTTGTAATAAAAAACAAGTGCCTGTTCAAAGTTATCCTTTGGCGCTGTTAAATCAACACCAGTTTCTTTTCTTATCTGTACAATAGTTTCAGTAATACCCTGCATCTTAGATGTCATACGGTCAATGTAATCACCACCTTTAGCAACTGAGATAGTGACAACAGGAACACCGTTGATTGTTAATACAGCGTTAGTCATACCAGCACCAAAAGATATATTCAAACCTGTAAAATTATATTTAACAAGTTCACTATATGATAGTGCGTGAGACTCATTAATTGACATTGGTATATAACCTAAATCCTTTAAAATCTTACCAATAAGTTCTTTATGGTAAAGTGTATCGAAGTCAGGTTCATCTAAAGGAATTTCAGGTGACGAATAACAAATCTTTTCACCATTACCTTTACCAACTATTGTTTCGATAAGGTGACGCATAATCATAACTGACTCTTGGTCCTTAGCAACTAAAATACCCTTCTTCATTGGGCGCTTTACTTCTTTTGAGTATGCACCAGCTGTTTCAATTGCACTTTCACCTATGATATAAAGCTTCTTATTATGCACCATGAAAGGTATCTTCTGTCGATTAAGCATGTTCTTAAACATAGGCATATCCTCAATATCAAGGAATGCTGTACGAATTGTAGTATAATTAATTTGTTCACCTTCGAGTTTAGCTAAAACGGTATTTGAAGTACCAACATCCAAACCTAAACCTTTTGCAATTGCCATAATTTTTTCCTTCTTCTTTATATCTATATTTTGTTTAACTTCTTTTTTATCAGCCCTACCTAAATTACTATTTGTATTAACTATTATTGTCATTTCTTATTTTCTTTAAAGCTTTTAAAACATCATTAATATTTCCTGAATCTTCTTGCTTAACAGGTAATACAACTTCATTTATATTAGACTCAAACTTATCGTTATTACTACCTATAAATATTTCATCTTTAATATCTGAAAACTCTCTCTTATCATATTGTAATCTATTTTCAGATTCTATATACACTTTTTCAGAAGGTTTATTCTTTAAAGTATTTATATCGCCTTGCATCGTCTTTAACATTTCAATTATTTGGTTATCATTTGATACAACAGCTGTCTCTGGTTTTACTTGTGGTGTTGTTATAACTACATCTTTATCTTTAATAATAGGCAACTTAAAGTCTTCAATTGAAAGTTGCTTATATGTTTCCTTATCATATATGAGTACATCACCTTTTGCAACTAATTCTTTTAACGATTCTGATTTTAAAGCTCTCGAGGCTGGTAAAATATGCGAGTCTTTCAAATAAATGCCTAAATCAACAATAGGAACTATACCTTTTCTTTTTGAAAGAATCTTAATAAATTTTTCCATCAAATATTTTACCACTTATTTACGCTTTTTCTTTTTTTGACAATGATTGCATTGTGATATAAGGAAACTCTTAACTCGTATATTTACCCTTATTTTTAACTTTCATTTATCTCCTTAAATTTACCACTTTTTAAATCCAATTTACTTGTTATTAAATGACTTCCCCATATAATAGGCATACTGCAAAAATCAAAGTACTTTTTATTATGCACTTTATAAATATTCGAGCATTTAAGACAATGAAATAATTTATCAATATTATAACTATTTAAAAATAATTCTTTTTTTGCACTACCACATTGGGTACACTTTATTTTTCTTACATTCATTACCACTTATCTACACTTTGTAAAATCTCATTCTTAATATCGTTATAGTCACTTCTATATATTACCTTATGTACTATCTTGTATTTATACAACAAATATTCTAAAATATCTTGAATTATTATTTGATCATCCTTTAAATCGTCTAATTTACCTTTATAGAAATAAAAGGTTTTATTATGTTTAGGTCTTGTTGAAGGTGGTGGTTCTAGTTTAGGTCGGGGTATTACATCACCAAGATGAACTACTTCAGCACCAGTTTTCTTTTTTTCATATAAATTACCATTTATTACATCGTACTTTTCACTATCGTATAAAGACCCAATCATTCTATTTAAGTCTTCATCAAATGTAGCACAATGTACTAAATCATCTAATGGTAATGCATTTTTATAATAAGTCTTATTTATAAAGTGCATGGTGTAGGCTACAATATCAGGTAGACCTCTATCTGATATTATATTGTTATTAAGCCCCAAAGCCCAGTGGTAATATGAAAAGACTGCTCGTTGAAAACACATATAGTCTTCTGAATCCATTTCTCTCCAATTTACCTTATTAAGCTTTTGCCACTCTCGAGGTGTTTCAGTTATAAATACTATTTTATCTTTTAAATTATTGATATTAAACTTAGCAAGAGTATTTATATGTGACCTTACATCCTCCAACAAGGTGGTCTTACCTACACCATGCGTCCCTATAAATATTATCTTATTCATTTTACTTTAACATCTTCTCTGCCATAATATCTACGAACTTAGTCAAAAGAAGCTTAAACATCTTATCAGCGACAGCGCTTTCTTCAGATAGTCTCTTCTTGAGCAACTTAACCATATTAGGTGAAAGCTGATCTGATAATACTTCATCCAATGTCTTTTGAATTATTTCTTTAACTTTTGGATTATCCTCAATATCATCAAACGTATTATCTGAATTATCAGAAATTATGCTGACAATAGCGTTACGTACTGATTCGCTTAAATCTTTATAAAGCAATTCAGCTTCATCCTTATTTTCTAGCATTGATTCTAATACCTTATCAACTATATCACCAAATACATCGCTTGATATACTATCAGAATCCATATCCTCTACATAACTTTCAAACATTGACTTGAATTCTTTCTTAAATACTACCTTTAATTCTGGGTCAGTCGAAAGCTCTTTTAGTATTTCATCTGAATTGAAGTGGGACATTACATCAATGTCGTTATCATTTATATAATCAGAATCCAAATCCTCAATATAACCCTCAACTAACTCTTTAACTCTTGCATGAACGGCACCTTTAATATCATCATCTTCATTAATAATGTCTTTTATAGTGTCTTCATCCATTATAATCCCGGCTACTTCATCCTCATCCATTACCTCACCTAAAGAACTAATATCCTTAATTTGTTTACGAACAAGAACCCTTACCTTATCTTTAAGTGATTCATTTATTTCATTTTCTTCTATAACTTCTCTAATTATTTCGCTTACGTCAACTGACTCGCTAATAGCATCTCTAATTTCAACTTCATCCATCTCCTCACTAACAAAAGATGCTACAGCACTTGCAACACGTTCCTCAAAACTTTTTCTTGCCATTTTAATTTCCCTTTATTTTAAATTGTTATATATTACATACTGGACATTCGTGCATCCACTCATTACATTCATCCATATAAATTCTCCATCCATCACTTTTAGCTTCATCGATACAATCTTGAAAGCTACCTTCAAAATAAGCACACTCACCACAAGTATCACAAGTGATAGTTCCTTCTTCCTTTCTATTATTATATTCAATCATATAATCCTCAATTTAATAAGTTGTTCCATTTTCTTCA